>JAEUKL010000358.1 GCA_016793005.1 Rhodospirillaceae bacterium
CTCCTCGCTGGCTGAATACGAAATGTGGGCCGTGAGGTTTGCGCAGCAACCCGAAATTGCGCAGAACTTGAAAAAGTATCTCGTCGCCACACGCGGCCGCTCGTTGCTGTACGGCTCGACAGGTTTTGTCGCCGATCTTGAGAAGGCGTATACCCAGGCCGTGCAGCTTTATCGTAGCGGGCAGCCCACGGCTCACATGCATCTGACCAAAGGCGAGGCATGACAACCGTTTACGGAATTAAAAACTGCGACACCATGAAGAAGGCCCGCACTTGGCTGGACGATCATGGAATCGTTTATGCGTTTCACGACTATAAAGCCGTGGGCATTGATCGCGCGCGGTTGGAAAAGTGGACGAAGCAGGTGGGCTGGGAGGTGCTGCTGAATCGCGCCGGCACCACGTTCAAGAAGCTGTCCGATGCGGACAAGGCCAACATCGACGAAGCCAAGGCGATCAAATTGATGATGGCCAGTCCGTCGATGATCAAACGACCGGTGCTCGAATCGGGGAAAGCATTATTGGTCGGCTTCAAGCCTGAGGCCTATAGCCAGGCGAAGCTGAAATAGGCTGGAGCGGGGCGAAGGTCCATCCCGCCCCCCCAAGCAGTACCCGCCTTGTGCGGATCACTCTTGGGGAGCAGCGGGAAAACCGCTTTGCGGAAGGGCGCTTAACCCAGGCCCTTCAGCAATATTGTCTCTCTGATCCTTAGATCAGGTGGGCAACCGCGTTGACGGTCGAGATCGCAACGATCAGCAGGGTGACCGCGAAGATGTTATCCAAAACGCCAAGATAAGTTTTCATAACCAAGTTCCTTTTTTGTTTTTATTGGCCCGCGAGCTTTGTGCCCTCGAGATGCGGGCAATATAATTACGTCGGGTTATTTTGCGTTGCGAAAAGTCTGCATGGCAGCACATCGGTCCATGCATGACAAAGTCTTCTATGACATTGATCAATAACAGAATTTTAACGCCATTTTCGCGGATCCATAATCATGCTGCAATGCAGTATTCTGGGCGATGCCCGAATCCTGCCGTTAGTCGCGCACCAGCCGTAGCGTCCGGCTGAGGGCCTTTAATACCTCATCTAGATTATGCGCCTGTTTCAGCTTCTTCTCGCGGCTGAACAGCACGAATTGGCCCTGACGGGCGGCCGCGACCCGGTGCTTGCCCTTGGTCTGAAGCTTGGAGATCACGAACAGGGGGTTATCCTGCGTGTGCTGGAAAATGAAGAATGACGCCATGGTGGGGCCGTGGTTCAGCGCGTAATCGCGCCATTCCCCCAGCATTACACGGCTGGTGTAGAGATTGAGCAGGGCTTGGAGTTCTTGGCGGCTGAACGAGAGGTAAGGGGCCGCACGCCGATAATCCGCAATGGGGACGACGGCTGCCATGGCTGGCCGGGCCTAAAATGAGACGACACGGTTCATGCCGATATTCTGCGAGCATTGGCGAGCCTGATCAAGACCCGCCGGAGGTGCCTATCCACCGCTCGATTGGTAGTTGGGCGGTTAATAGCCCGAGGAGCCCAGGGCCTGGTTTTTGCGATCCGGATCGGGGCGGTCGAAGCAATTGGCGTCGCCGATGGTGCCGTAACAGAAGCGGCTGACCTGCGCGCCGCCTTCACCGGGTGCGCGCACAGAGCACAAGGGGTTGCCCGCATCCTCGCCGGTGCATCGGAAACCAAAGGCCTGGGCCATGATTGGGTCGGGTTTGCCGCCACAGGCCGATAAGCCGAGCGTGATGGCGCAGAGGGCAATGGTTAAGCTGATGCGGTGGCTCATAGCGGGGTCGTCCTTTGTCGGTCCGGGGGCAGATTTCGACACCTTCCGGGTCTATTCCGCTTGCGTTAACAAACCTTGAAATCCCCCATTCGCCCCCAGGGCAGGCAGCCGGACTGTGCCGTGCCTCAATTCCACCGCAAAAGGGCTTAAAGATCAGCCAGTTAACCATCTTCACCGGGGTGTGGGCTTGGAATTGCCTCGGTGCCCCTAACTCATTATGTTCGCCCCTCTTTCATCTCTCGCGCTGGGGTGGCGCAGGGCGGTCGGACGGGCACTTGTTCAGGGTGCGCGTTCCACCTCCGGCGTCCCCGATTTCGACAAGGCCCGCTTTCAGTAAGGAATTTTGACGTGACTGCATCCAAGGACGCCTCGAAAGTTCCGGCGCCCACCAAAGCCAAATCCAAGAAGCCCGAAAAATCCGACGATGAGCTGATGCTCGACGGTCTCATGAACGAGATCGAAGAGGATTTGCGCGAAGAGGAAATCGCCAAGCTTCTGAAGAAGTACGGCAACTACATCCTGGCTGTGATTGCCGTCATCATCTTGTCGGTGGTCGGTTGGCAGTTGTGGAAACAAAACCACGAAGCGCAGATGTCTGCGCTGACCAAGCAGTACGAACAAGCCGGTAAGCTTGTTCTCGAAGGCAAGTATGACGAAGCCTTAACCAGCTATGCCACCATCTCTGAAATGCACGGCGAAGGTTTGGCCGCGTTGGCTCAATTGCAAAAGGCAGCCGTGATGCTGGAGAAAGGCGACCGTGCCGGTGCGATGGCCGCCTACAAAGCGCTGCAAAATGACTCCCGGGCCGATGCCTTGTTCCGCGACCTCGCCGTCGTGCTGTATGCCCTGCACGGGATCGACACTGAAAACCCGCAGCAACTGGAAGCCAGTTTGAAGCCGCTTCTCAATCCGGCTAATCCGTATCGCTACAGCGCCTTGGAACTGACCTCGCTGTTGGCCTCAAAGCAAGGCGACCAAGCCCGCGCCCTGAAGGTTGCCGAAGATATCCTGGCCGATCAGGTTGCCCCCCAAGGCGTGCATCAGCGCGCCGAGGAACTGGCGGCGATGTTCCGGTTGGGTGTCACGGCGGCTCCTGCAGCTGCGGTACCTGCGACGACACCGGCGCCTGAGAAAACAACAGCTGCTCCCTCGAAGCCCTAAACGAGTTACACCGATGACGCGGATAAAGACGCGCCTTGTTCTTGCTGTTGCCGCCGCGCTGGCGTTATCGGCGTGTGACAACAACATCTTTACGGGCCAGAGCGACAAGGAAATTCTGCCTGGTACACGCATCTCGGTGCTGGCCCTGGAGCGCGAACTGCGCCCGGACTTGGGTGCGATTGATACGGTCATTCGTTTGCCGAAGCCGGAAGACACCGCGAGCTGGCCCCAAGCCGGCGGCTTATCGCATCACGCCATGCATCACATGGTGTTAAGCGACAACCCCGAGCGCATCTGGCGCGAAAGCGTGGGCACAGGGTCGGGAAAGCGCAATCGCATGCTGGCCGAGCCTGTCGTGGCCGAGGGGCGCATTTTCACCATGGATGCCGAAGCGCGCGTGCGCGCACTTGATGCGCGGACGGGTGATCGTTTGTGGAAAACCAACATCGTGCCCGAAGATGACGATGAGGGTTCATTCTTGGGCGGCGGTCTTGCGTATGACAACAACCGCATCTACGCGACAAGCGGTTTTGCCCAAGTCGTGGCGCTGGATGCCAAGACGGGAAAAGAGGTATGGCGCGCCACCGTTGAAGCGCCGATCCGGTCTGCCCCCGCAATCAATGGCGGGCGTGTGTTTGTTGTGACCGTTGAAAACCAGGTGATCGCACTCGCCGCATCGACGGGCCGCCAACTGTGGACCTATTCGGCCGCGTCAACCCCGACCATCCTGATGGGTGGTGCCGCGCCCGCGGTCGATGGCGGCGTTGTCATTGCACCGTTCACGAACGGCGAAGTGGTTGCGTTGCGTGTCGATAACGGTGCTGTGCTGTGGAACGAAACCGTTGTCGCTGTGCGCCGCACGGAAGCGGCGGCCAGCTTGCCCGACATCACCGCGCGCCCGGTTATCGACCGTGGCCGTGTGTATGTGGTGGGGCACTCGGGCGTGATCGTGGCGATTGACTTGCGCACCGGTCAACGCGTGTGGGATGCGCCCGTATCGGGAGTGTACGGCCCCTGGGTTGCCGGTGACTTTTTGTATGCCATCAGCATCGACGCCGAAGTGGTGTGCATCGACGTGCGTTCGGGCCGCATTCTGTGGGTGACGCAGTTGCCGCGCTTCGAAGATGAAGATGACAAAGACGGCCGCATTGTCTGGGCTGGGCCGGTGGTTGCATCCGACCGCGTGATTGTCGTGGGTTCGAACGAGCAGGCGCTGTCGCTCTCGCCCTATACGGGGTCGGTCTTGAGCCGTATGGAGTTGTCGGCTCCGGCAACCTTGCCGCCGGTGCTGGCCAATAGCACCATGTTCATGCTGGAAGACGACGGCGACCTCGTCGCGTATCGCTAAACTGAGGCTGACATGAGCCGCAAACCGAGACTTCAAGCGGCTGAGACAGAGCCGACCTTCACCGTCGCTATTGTCGGTCGCCCCAACGTGGGCAAATCGACGCTGTTCAACCGCCTTGTGGGGCGGCGTAGCGCCATCGTTCATGACCGGCCTGGTGTGACGCGTGATCGCAAAGAAGGCTTCGCCACGCTGGGCGATTTGAATTTCCGTGTGTTTGATACGGCGGGCCTGGAAGACGCCACCGACGATTCATTGGAAGGGCGCATGCGCCGCCTGACCTTGAAGTCGGTCGCTGATGCCGATGTGGCGTTGCTTCTGATCGACGCCAAGGCCGGCATTGTACCGACCGATGAACACTTCGCCGACCTGTTACGTCAGCAAAAGACGCCTGTGATCCTGGTCGCCAACAAGTGCGAGTCACGCGATTCTCTGTCGGGCCTCTACGATGCGTTCCGCCTAGGCCTGGGCGATCCCATCGATATCTCGGCCGAGCACGGCCAAGGCCTGGAAAGCATTTACCGCGCGATCTCGGGCTATGCGCCGCCGGAAGCCTTCGAGCAGCGCGCAGATGACGACGGTTATGATGATGCTGAACCGGCCCCAGACATTTCTCCGGATGACTTGCCTGAACGCCCGCTGAACATTGCAATCGTTGGCCGGCCCAACGTGGGCAAATCCACACTGATCAATCGCCTGATCGGCGAAGAACGCCAGCTGACCGGGCCCGAAGCCGGCATTACGCGCGACGCGGTGATGATTCCATTCGTGTATGGCGACCGTAAACTACGCCTGGTCGATACGGCCGGGGTGCGCAAACGCCCCAACATTACTGATGCCGTTGAAAAAATCTCCGTTGGTGAGACGTTTGAAGCCCTGCGCATGGCCGACGTGGTTGTGATCGTGGTTGATGCCACTGTGGGCATGGATAAGCAGGATCTCACGCTGGCCCGGTATGTCGAAGAAGAAGGCCGCGCCATTGTATTGGCGTTGAACAAGTGGGACTTGGTGGAAGAGAAAGACAAAGTTCTCCAGGCCATCGAGTACAAGCTGGAAACCTCATTGGCCCAACTGCCAGGCCTGGAAGTCATCACGCTCTCGGCGCAAACAGGTTTGCGCATCGACAACCTGATGGATGCGGTGTTCCGCGTGCACAAACTGTGGTCACGTCATATTCCCACGTCGGCGTTGAATCGCTGGCTGGAAGCCACCATGGCGCATCACCCGCCGCCGCTGTCGATCCACAAGCAGCGCATCAAGCTGCGCTACATGACGCAAGTCAAAACGCGGCCGCCGGAGTTTCTGTTCTTCAGCACGCGCGCCGACGATTTGCCTGAATCCTACATGCGTTATTTGGCGAACGAGATGCGCGATGCCTTCGACCTGCATGGCATTCCGATCCGCTTGAGTTTGCGTAAACCAAAAAACCCGTTCATCGACGAGAACGACAACAATCGCGCGCGTTTCCGTAAAACGCCGCCCAAGCCGTCGAAGTTCCAGGGTGCCGTGACGCAAAAGCGCGACCCTGACGCGCCACGCGAAACCCCGCAGCAACGGGAAGCCAAGCAGAAGGCGCTTGAAACACATCAGAAGGCGCAAAAAGCGCGCCGCGAAGAGCAGAAGAAGAAACGCGCCAAATTGCCGCCCAAGCCGCGTAGCTTAAAAGCGCGCGCCAAGAAGGCCAACAAAGGCAAGAAAGTGAAAATCCCGCGCCGCGGCTGGCGCGGATAGAACCTTTAAGCGTGTACGATCTCGCCGTGCTTGGTGCACGATGGTTCGGCCAAGGCCACGAACGTATCGGTAATGCTCTCAGGCGCGGGCAGCGTGTCCGGATCTTCACCCGGATAGGCCAATGCGCGCATGCGCGTACGCACGCGGCCTGGATCGAGTAAGTTCACGCGCATCTTGGTGTGGCCCACTTCGTTGGCATAGACCTTCGTCATGCTTTCTAGTGCGGCTTTCGAGGCCGCATAAGGGCCCCAGTACATCTTGTTGGATTGCGCGGCCCCCGAGGTCACAAAAATCACGCGGCCTGCATCCGAGGCTTTCAACAGCGGGTCCAGGCAGCGCAGCAAGCGCCAGTTGGCCGTCACGTTGACGGCAAAAATCTCATCCCATTGCTTGGGCGTGTAGTGGCCCACGGGCGAAAGTTGGATCAGCAGGCCCGCATTGCCGACCAGCACATCCAATTTCTGGAAGCGGCCGGCCAAGGCCACGGCGATTTGTTCAACCTTTGCGTAATCCGTCACGCTTTCGGGCACCAGCACAGCCGACTGTCCGGTGGCGCTGCGGATTTCATCGTCCAGGGATTCTAAATCTTTCTGCGTGCGCGCCACGGCAACGACGGTCGCACCTTCTTTGGCAAACCGCAAAGCAACCGCACGCCCAATGCCGCGCGATGCGCCGGTGACGAGGGCCACGCGCCCCTGAAGACGTCCGGTGTTGCTCATGGTTAACCGCGCTCTTCGTTCAGCAGTGAAAGCTGCTTGGGGTTCGAGCCGGCTTTTTGGTCGGTCAACGGCAGCGGGTAGTCGCCGCTGAAGCAAGCGTCGCAATACTGCGGGCGTTCAGCGCTGCGCTTGGCTTCGCCGACGGCGCGGTAAAGGCCATCCATCGAGATGAACGCCAAACTATCCACGCCCAGCTTCTTGGCCATTTCCTCAACGCTGTAACGCGCGGCGAGCAAGCCATCATAAGAAGGGGTGTCGATGCCGAAGAAACACGGGTGTGCCGTCGGCGGTGAGGAAATGCGCATGTGCACCTCGGTTGCACCCGCTTCGCGCATCATGTCGACGATTTTCATCGATGTGGTGCCGCGCACAATCGAGTCGTCCACCAAAACAATACGCTTACCCTCAATCATGGCGCGGTTGGGGTTGTGTTTGCGCTTCACGCCCAAATGGCGCGTTTTATCGGAGGGCTGAATGAACGTGCGGCCCACGTAGTGATTGCGGATAATGCCGTATTCAAACGGCTTGCCCAATGCGGCCGAGAAACCCAAGGCTGCCGGTACGCCGGAATCGGGCACCGGTACGACGACATCACAATCCACGGGCGCTTCTCGGGCTAATTCGGCCCCAATCAGTTTGCGCACTTCGTAGACGCTGCGGTCTTCCACCACTGAGTCGGGGCGAGCGAAGTAGATGTATTCAAAAATGCAGAAGCGTTGGCTTTGCTTCGGGAAGGGTTTCAAGCTGCGCACTGCATCCTTGGTCAGGATCACGATTTCGCCCGGCTCGATGTTGCGCACGAACTCCGCGCCAATAATGTCGAGCGCACAGGTTTCCGAGCACAGAATGTGCGCCGGGCCCAGTTTGCCCAGCACCAGCGGGCGCAAGCCCAGCGGATCACGCGCGCCGATGAGCGCACCGTTGGTCAAACACACGAAGGAGTAAGCACCTTCGATCTGGCGCATGGCGTCGATCAGGCGGTCCTCGATGGTGGTGGCCTGGCTCAGTGCAATCAGGTGCGTGACGATTTCGGTGTCTGACGTGGACTGGAACAAGCAGCCACGCTTTTGCAGGTCGCGGCGCAAGGTCAGTGCGTTGGTCAGGTTGCCGTTATGGGCAACGGCAAAGCCGCCGAACTCGTATTCGGCGAACAAGGGCTGCACGTTGCGCAAAATGGTGCCGCCGGTGGTGGCGTAGCGATTGTGACCAATGGCGATCTCGCCCTTCAGGCGCGCCGTCACATCGTCGTTAAAGTTTTCGGCCACATGGCCCAGGCCGCGATGGCTGTGGAACTGGCTGCCGTCGTAGGTGACGATGCCCGCCGCTTCCTGACCGCGGTGTTGTAGGGCATGAAGCCCCAGCACCGTCATGGCGGCCGCTTCGCCGTCGCCGATAATCCCGAACACGCCGCATTCTTCATGCGGGTGATCCCCATCTTCATCCCAAGAGCCATCGTTCCAGGAGAACGGGTTTGTCGACACCTGGGGCCCGATCAGGCTGCTCATGTCTTGGCTACTCATTTAGGAGTCTCCGTACTTTGCAGCAGCCGTTCCATGTCCTGTCGCTCTTTGTTGTCGTAGCCAGGTTTTTGTTCAGGCTTGGCCCCCTCTGGCTTGGGGGCCTCGGCGGCGGGTTTGGGCTGGGTTAAGCGATCCAACGTCTGCTTTAAATCCAGCGCATCCTTGGCCGTGCCGGCGGCTTCTTTAGCAGTATCCTTCACGCCCATAAAGCTTTCAGGAATGAGGTTTTTCAAGGCGTCCGCGCTGATTTCGATGGCCGGTAAGGTCTTGGATTTGGCCATCCATTGCGGTCGCGCCGACTTGTCCATCAGCCAATCGGCGGCAATCAGCAGAATCGAGAGAATCACCACCGCCCGGACCAAACCAAACAGAAAGCCCAGCGACCGGTCGAGGTTGTTCAAGGCGCTGGCCTGCACGGATTTGGAGAGCGCGTGCGTGATCATCGAGAGCACCAGCAGCGCCGCCAGGAACAGCACCAGCACCGCCACTGCATCGGCCGCCCAATCGACCGGGATCATTTTCCGTGCAAGCGGCTGCGCCAAGGGCAGGCCATAGAGGGCGGTCAGGGCGGCCCCCACCCAGGCGCCGATGGACAGCACCTCGTGCACGAACCCGCGCATGAAGGCCAGCAAGGCCGACACCAAGAGGACGACGATGACGGCAAGGTCCAGGCCGTTGATGGGAATGTTGTCCATCACTGGCCCCGCTCAGTCTTGCGTGAGGTGCCGTCGATACCAAACAGTGAAACGATGTCCTGCACGTGGCCGACTTCCTTGACGGCAATTTCAGTGTTGGGCTTGCTGCCACGCTTTTCAACGGTCGCACTTTGCTTGGGCGCCCAGGCCCGCTTAAAGCCTAATTTGCCGGCTTCCTTCAGGCGCAGATCATGCTGCGCCACCGCGCGTACTTCGCCGGACAAACCGATTTCGCCAAACACAACGGCTTCGGCGGGCACGGGTTCGCCCGACAACGCCGACAGTATAGCAGAGGCCACGGCCAAATCCGCCGCCGGTTCTTGAATCCGCAGGCCACCTGCGACGTTCAGATAGATATCGTTGTTGCCCAGCGCAACCCCACAGCGGGCTTCGAGCACCGCTGTAATCATGTTCAGGCGGCCCATGTCCCAGCCCACCACAGCCCGCCGGGGCGTGCCGAAACTGGTGGGCGCCACAAGGACCTGAATTTCGATCAGCATGGGGCGTGTGCCTTCGATGCCGGCGAACACACATGATCCACTGACATTGCCCCGGCGTTCAGCCAGGAACAGCGCGGATGGATTTGGCACTTCGCGCAAGCCGCCGTCGGTCATCGCAAAGACGCCGATTTCGTCCGTGGCGCCAAAGCGGTTTTTCACCGCCCGAAGGATGCGAAAGTGGTGACCGCGATCCCCTTCGAAATAGAGCACGGTATCGACCATGTGCTCCAGCACGCGCGGACCCGCCAGTGTGCCTTCTTTGGTGACATGCCCCACCAGGAACAAAGCAAAGCCGCGTTTCTTGGCCACTTGGATCAGTTCATGCGAACAGGTGCGCACCTGCGTCACGGTGCCGGGCGCTGAATCCACCGTGTCGGCGTACATGGTCTGGATGGAATCGATCACCACCACATCAAGCTGCGGCAGAGATTCCAAGCTGGCGACAATGTCGCGTACGTTGGTGGCCGCAGCCAGATGAACGGGCGCATGATCCAGGCCTAACCGTGCCGCGCGCAAACGCACCTGATCGACGGCTTCTTCACCGGTGATGTAGGCGCAGGCCGCGCTCGTTAAACCTGCCACCGCTTGCAGCAGGATGGTGGACTTGCCGATGCCGGGGTCGCCGCCGACTAAGATCACCGAGCCCGCCACAAGCCCGCCCCCGCACACACGATCAAGCTCGCTGATGCCGGTTTTGCGGCGCGGCGGCGGCTCGCTTTGGCCCTTCAAGCTCACGAATTGGATTTTCGCGCCACCTTTGCCGCCGGTGGCCCCTTTGGGCAACGCGCGTGTCGCTTCTTCGACGATGGTGTTCCATTCGCCGCAAGAGTCGCATTTGCCCTGCCAGCGGGTGGTGGTGGCCCCGCACGCCTGGCAGACAAAAACGGCTTTTGCTTTCGCCAAGATTCTTTTCCTATTTGCGCATGATCTGATCGGAAAACCGGTATCCACTTTTCCGGATCATGCGCCTATTTCCGAAGCTGCATTTTAATCGGGCCTTCGGCGCGGCCGTTGACGAACTGATCCACGAAATCGTTGCCCGAGTGATCGACCGTCTTGGCGTCGCCGACCCAGATCAGCTTGCCTTCGTAGATCATCGCAATCCGGTCGCCGATTTTGCGCGCCGAATGCATGTCGTGCGTGATGCTCAAGGCCGTAATGCCTTTGTCTTTCACGCAGGCGATAATCAGGTCGTTGATGACGTCGGCCATGATCGGATCAAGGCCGGTGGTGGGCTCGTCGAAGAACACAATCTCGGGGTTGCCGGCAATGGCGCGTGCTAGCCCCACGCGCTTTTGCATGCCGCCCGAAAGCTCCGACGGTGTGAGGTCGCCGACACTTGCAGCCAGGCCCACTTTGGCCAGTGTTTCAATGGCGCGCTCTTTGGCTTCTTTGCGCGGCATACGTTCGCCTTGAATCAAACCGAACGCCACGTTTTCCCAGACCGGCAAGCTGTCGAACAGGGCCGCGCCCTGAAACAGCATGCCGAATTTCTTGGCTACGTCGCCGCGGCGCGCCGACGGCGTGTGCGTCACGTCTTCGCCGTCCACTTTAATCACGCCGCTGTCGGCGGTGAGAATTCCCAGCACGCACTTCAGCAGCACGGACTTGCCGGTCCCTGAGCCGCCGATGATGACGACCGATTCAGCGGGCGCCACGTTCAAGTCGATGCCATTCAAGACATGCTTGTCGCCGAAGGCCTTGCGAACGTCTTTGATTTCGATTTTGGGCGTGGCTGTCATGTTTGATGCGGTCACGATCACGCCGAGAAGAACAATTCGGTGAGGATGTAGTTGGTGATCAGGATCAGGATCGAGGCCGACACCACGGCGTTGGTGGTGGCCGCACCGACACCTTGCGCGCCACCTTTGGAGTGGTAGCCGTTGTAGCAGCCCATCAACGCAATGATGAAGCCGAACACAGCGGCTTTGACGAGGCCTGAGATCACATCCAGCGGTTCAACGAAATCAACTGTCGAGTTGATGTACACACCGGGATTGAAACCCAGTTTGTAAACGCCGACCAAATAGCCGCCGAATACACCGATCACGTCGGCGACAAAAACGAGAAGAGGAAGCATCAACAGGCCCGCCAGCAAGCGCGGCACGACGAGATATTTGAACGGGTTGGTCGAGAGTGTGCTGAGAGCGTCAATCTGTTCGGTCACGCGCATGGTGCCGATTTCGGCGGCCATCGATGCGCCGATGCGCCCGGCGACCATCAACCCCGCCAACACAGGCCCCAGTTCGCGGGTGATGGACAGCACCACCACGTTGGCCACGGCACTTTCAGCCGAGAAGCGCGCAAAGCCCGTGTAGCTTTGCAACGCCAGCACCATCCCTGAAAAGATCGCGGTCAGGCCCACCACCGGCAGCGAGTAGTAGCCGATGTCGATCATTTGCTGCCCGATCAGGCGCGGATACAAGGGCGGGCGCAGGCAATGCCCGATGGCGGTCCCGGTGAAAATCGTCAACCGGCCCAGATGGACCAGGAAGCCCAGAACAACACGGCCGATCAGGGCGAGGAAATTCATCAGCGTTTTAATCCGAACCTAAATCCGAGCCGAAGCCGCGAGGTAACGGCGGTGGAAACGTGTACCAAGGCTTGTGAGGATTTCGTAGCCGATTGTGCCGGCCGCTTTGGCCACATCGTCCACAGTCACCACGTTCGACAGGATGTCGATAAAGCCGCCCACCTGAGCTGCGCTGTCGGGCACGTTGGACACGTCGAAGGTAATGAGGTCCATCGAAACCCGGCCCAGGACGGGCACTTTGATCCCGTCTAAAACGCCGACGCCGACACTGCTTAAAGACCGCAGATAGCCGTCAGCATAACCCATTGAAACAGTTGCAATTTTTGCCCCTTCAGGGACGCTTGCGGCGGCACCATATCCAACGTGTCCGGGCGAGTCAACGCGATGGACCTGGATGATGCGAGCCCGCAAATTGACCACCGGCAGCATGGGGTTCGGCTGGCCCGGGGTCGGGTTCACGCCGTAGAGAGCCACGCCGGGGCGGGCGTAGTCGAAGTGCCATTCAGGCCCCAAAAACAGCCCGGACGAATTGGCCAGTGTGCCCTTGGCGTCGGGGAACCGGGTGCGGAACTGGTCTTTGAAGCCACGGAAACGGTCCAACTGCTGCCGGTTCATGGGGCTCGCGGCTTCGTCAGCGCAGGCCAGGTGGCTCATGATCATCTGCGGATGCAGTCCCACAAAGCCGTCCGCATCGTTCATCAGCGCCTTAAACTCGCGCGCGCTTAAGCCGAGGCGATGCATGCCGGTATCGACCTGCACGATGCTTTCCGCCAGCACTTCTTCCTTCAGCGCATAAGCGCACCAGGCCTGAATGTGCTCGGGCGTGCTTAACACCGGTATGATTTTGAAGGCGACGTGGTCGCGCTCGGTGCCTTTGTTGGGGCCGTTCAGGCAGGCGATGCGCGGGCCAGGGCCTAAAATCTGGCGCAATGTGATGGCGCCGTCCAGATGCGCCACATAGAAGGTTTTGCATCCGGCGCCGTGCAGGGCCCGCGCCACGGGTTCCAGGCCCAGGCCATAGGCATCGGATTTGACCACGGCCCCCACATCGCAGGTAGGGGCGGCTTTCTTTTTCAGGATGCGCCAGTTTTCAACCAGGGCTGCCAGGTCGACGGTCAGGATCGCGCCGGCGCGGTCTTCGGGGCGCGACTGAGTGCGAGTGGGCGTTGATGCGGCGGAAAACATCTGAAATTAAGAATCACAAAACGAGCGCAAGAGAAAGCCTCATTTCGCTGGAAAATGAGGCTTTCTTGAGGATGAACTTGCGCCTATAGGGCGGTTCTATTCCATCGGCACTTATTCCATAGGCTCCGGCAGCATTGACGAATCAATGTGATCCGAGAAGCGCGTGAAATTGGGTTCAAAGTGCAGCTTCACGGTGCCGATGGGGCCGTGGCGTTGCTTGGCCACAATCACTTCGCCGATGTTGTGGGCGCGCTCGCAGGCTTCGTGCCACTGGGCGTGGCGGGTTTCGAAATGCTCCTGCTTTTCTTCCGGGCGGCGCACGGGCTCGCCGGCGCGCTCCAGGTAATACTGTTCGCGGAACACAAACATCACCACGTCTGCGTCCTGCTCAATACTCCCTGATTCACGCAAGT
>JAEUKL010000372.1 GCA_016793005.1 Rhodospirillaceae bacterium
CCTACATTGGGATCAAATTATGGGTCTCTAGTTTCGTAAGTATCTGATTTTGCTCGTCTACTAGAGTCTCAGACTATGAGTCCCTCACCACTTCGCGAACTTAGAAAAACTGAGTGCCACGGAGGGCTGCCCTTGCGGCCCGAGTGGGCACCAACGCTGTTTTCTTCAACGAGCCGTATTTCGGATAGAGCTAATGATCAAGTATCAGCCTATCGATTGTCCTAAGCTAAAATCATCGCACAGCACGCTTATAGATTTCCAATGGCATCGCAAAGCTGTCGAATTGAAATTTACTTATCCAAAGGACGATCAACGCATACTGCAAGTGAATTTTGACCGTGCCGAGATTGTGCGTATTTTAGATGAGTTCCCATTGAGTACCGAGGAAGATAAGCGGCATACGACAGGTTTGATCGTCGATCACCTGGCTTATTTGGTAGAAGAAAGTCCGTTCTATCTGCAGCAATCGACAGTCTGGCGCGATCAATCGAAGGATGTGCGACATTTTCGATTTGTAACTGGCGCTTACTGCGCTGACGTCATGTCTCGAAGTGACCCTCGCTTCTGCGTTCTAGATAATCTCGAAAGTAGTTTGTAATTTTAAATGATTTGAGTTCATTAACTAAGCTATGGCCGCTTAACCGCTATCCGCCAGAAGTTCCTGGTTGGTTCTTTGGTCGCACACCAGTTTTTCTTACGCTTAGCTTCTGTTAGTGAGTGTAACGAACTTACAGAAGCTCGTGCACGGCGAAGTCGGGGCGAGCGGCTTCGCGAACTTAGAAAAACTGAGTGCCACGTTTGAAAAAGTGATCACCGCTTTAATTGCGACTAATTCCGCGGGCGGTCCTGGAATTCATCGTAAGCCGCTGCGTGCATTTCAAGCCCTTTGGTGACCATGGCGTTGAGCAGGTTGTCGCCCAGCGCAGCTGCGCTGACCAAGGCATCAGCTTTCGCCCCCAGAAGTTCGGCCAGCAGACGTGCGCGAACGGCCGCAGGCGCGGCATCAAAAATAGCGCGACATTTGCGAATGGAAAGCTGACCAGCAAGGTCGTCATCTTTGTGCTCGGCCAGAATGCGTGTGGCCACCGTGACGGCGGCAAAATCAATCAGGCCCGGCGAAAAGCGATCTGCCCGCGATAACATTTTTTCGGCGCCCGCCGCGTCCAGCGTTTCACTGCCGGGAAGGAAGTGCCGGGCTTGACTGAGGCGCGCGTACGAGACTTCACGCTTTGGCCGACCTTTTGTGCCCGCTGCCCATTCGGCTTCGGTCATGAGCATGCTGTCGGGGAATTCGGTCTCCGCACCGTTCGAGGCCGTGCAGTACACAATTCCGTCGGCTGCATCTTCAACGGTGTAGGTTCGGCCGTCCTTGGTGTAGGCTGTGGAACCACGGGGAAACCGCGTGCTCATAAATCCAACTTTCCGTTGATGCCCTTCGTTTTGCTTGGGGCTGCACTATCGCCTATTTAGCCGCGCGCGGCCATACTGTCGTCCTGCCCCTGATCAACAGCAAGCACGGCCAGCGTGCGATCCGCACCGTTGGGCAGCGTGAAGGTGATCTTTTGGCCTTCTGCGAGCCCGAGCAAGGCCGCACCCACAGGTGTGAGCACCGAGATGAAACCTTTGCCGATGTCGGCATCGTTGGGCATTACCAGCACCACATCGTTCGGCTGGGGTTTCGCCAGATCATGGAAGCGCACCCGCGATCCCAGCCGCACAACACGCGCGGCCGCATTGAGACCCGTTACAATTTCGGCGCGTTCGAGTTCATGGGCCAAGTATTTCACAACCGGGGAATCGCTGTGCACGGCAGCAAGATTCGACAGCTTGTTGAAGTCATCCTGAAGCAGTGTGATGGGCGGCTCTCTGTTCAAAGTCATGTTCATTGTCGGTTCTCCAAAAGAATACGCTTCCCGTCCGAACGGGCGGGCGAAGATTGTTCAGTATTTAAGCGCGGCAAATGCAGGAAGGGCCCTAGGAAATCGGCGTCACACGAAGGTGAAGCGCGGTTTCCTAGGCTAAAACGCCTTTGACAAGGCGATAGGCCGCAACAGGGCGGCTGACATGGCGATGATTTGAGATCATGGTTTTATAAATAGAGCGGCGCAAAGCATTGTCAAGCAGTCCAGCGGACAGGGCATTGCGCCGCGTTGTTATGCGCTCAATCCGTTTGCTCAAAAAAAGCTGGCTAACAACACATCGAGCTGTGCGCACTGTTCGGGCATTCCGCCCGTACTGCCGGAGGCAATCGCCGCATCAAGCGCTTCTTTGGACGGATAGAGATCGCGCAGCACAACGATGGTTTTTCCGGCTTTCTCGTCGAACGTTACCGTAGTGACGGCGCCGTCGGCACTTTCTTCGTTGGTCCAGACCAGGCGCTGACCTGGTATCACTTCGATGTACTTGCCTACAAATTCCATCGGCTGATCTGACGACGGATGGCCGAACACAAAGCGGTAAGTACCACCGGGCCGAACATCTGCTTCGCAAGAGATGAAATAAATGCCGTACGACTTCGGCACCCACCATTGCTTCAGAAGATCGGGCGTGGTCCAGGCCTGGAAGACAAGATGCACGGGCGCATTGAACGTGCGCGTGACGATAAGCTCGCGGTCTGACGCTCGCTCCACCAACGTCGCGTGATGGGGCTGAGCGGCTTCAGTCTTTCTTTCCGCGCCCATCGGCTTTCTCCTTGCGTTTCAGATCCTCAAGAACTGTATCCAACGCCTCGAACCGTGCGGCCCAAAGCTGGCGGTATTTTTCGATCCACGCCGCCTCTTCCTCAAGGCGGCGCTGACCGAGTTTACAGGTCCGCACGCGCCCAACTTTCTGTGTGGTCACAAGGCCGGCCTGTTCCAAAACGCTGACGTGTTTTTTCATACCCGTCAGGGTCATGTGGAACTTCGCCGCCAGGTCAGTGATGGAAGCATCCGCCCGCCCAAGCTGCTCCAGAACGCCACGCCGGGTGGCATCGGAAAGAGCCGCGAACGCGACATCAAAGCGGGCTTGATTATACTGAACCATATGGTTCAATATATACCGACACGGATGGTGGAGGCAAGATGGCGTCGCGCTAGGCGCGAGGACCCAAGACACGCTAGGATTAAAGCATGCCCCAAAGTTATCGCGCGCCTCCAGCGGCTGACACCGCAGTGTTACAAGCCATTTATGCGGCCATTAATCGGAACGACATTCCGGCCGCGGTGCAATACTTTGATCCTGAAATTGTACGGCTGGAGCCTGCCGGCTTTCCAACCGCCGGCACCTACCGCGGCCTTGTTGAAATGCAAACCCACCTGTCGCAAGGGCGCGGGACATGGGCCGAAGGCACGTGTGCGCCCGAGCAATTTATTGCCGCCGGCGATAAGATTGTTGTGTTCTTGCACGTCTATGTGCGGCTGAAAAACAGAGACGATTGGATCGACGCGCGATTTGCCGACGGTTTTGTTTTGCGCAATGGGAAGGCCGTTCTCATGCAGACGTTTGCCACACGTCCCGAGGCGCTGGCCTGGGCCGGACTGGACGCCGCGGACGCGGGCTGAACACGGGGGGCGCTTGGTGGCCAGCAGGTTTAAGGGGGAGATGCTCACATGGGACCAAAAACATCGCCGGCGCTGAAAGACGGAGCGGCCTGCACGGTCGTGGCCGGGACCCACGCCGGAAAATCCGGTACTGTCCGTGACATCAAAACAAGCAAGACCGGGCACATGACGATCACAGTGGTGCAGCGCGACGGTGAGCGCTTCAAGACCCTGGCGAAAAATGTAGAGATTTCATCAACACCGTCAGCGCGCACCAAACGTTGAACGCGCCGGGCTTGAAGTTTTTTGCGCCACATGAGTGTCACACCCCACAGCGATATTAAATTACACATCGGCGGCACCGAACGCCGCGAAGGCTGGGCGATCCTGAATATCGTGCCGGGCCCACATGTCGACTACATTGGACATTGCAAAGACTTGTCATTCCTGGCCAATGAATCGTGTGCCGAGGTCTATGCCTCGCACGTCCTGGAACACCTTGGCTATAACGGCGAGATTCAGCTGGCGCTGAAAGAAGCGTGCCGTGTTCTAAAGCCGGGCGGGCGGATCCGAGTCTCGGTGCCTGATCTTGAAATCCTATGCCGGCTTTTTATTCACCCGAAGGGCACGTTTAAGGACCGCTACCGCATCATGCGCATGATGTTTGGCGGGCGCGGCGATGCTTATGATGTTCACCAAAGCGGATTGACGTTCGAACTTCTGCACTATTTTCTGGAAGAGGCGGGTTTTACCCGCATCTCCCGTGTAGAGAACTTCGGTGAGTTTAACGACACAAGCCAGCAAAAATACGGCGCGCAGCCTATCAGTCTGAATATGGAAGCATATAAGTGAACAACTGATGTTCACGCACGCCCTCAGCTTGGCGACAAGGCATGAGAAAATGACACCCACAACGCGGATTAAGAAGAGCGCAACGCCTTTACCGAAGCGAAAGCCCTACGCGCGCCAGTTGCAACGCTTACGCAAAATCTGCATGGGCCTGCCCGGCGCAGTCGAGAAAATCTCTCATGGCGAGCCGACCTTTTTTATAAAGAACGGCGTGTTCGCGATGTTCGCAAACAATCATCACGGTGACGGCCATGTTGCCGTATGGCTGCCCGCCGCAGCAGGGCTGCAGAGCTTTTTCATGGACGCCAGCCCCAAGGTTTACTACCGCCCGCCCTATGTGGGCAGCGCCGGATGGATCGGCGTAGAACTCGATCAGATAGACACCAAAGAGCTGACCGCACGCATTCATGAGGCGTGGCAACTGATCGAGAACAAGAAAAAGAAAAGATAGATTCGCCTTGATGCGATGCATTTTCGTGCGCATAGACTGATCGCCCGCGCCGTCCTTAGCCGACATGCGATACAGTCACCTACGATACAGTCACCGGAGTAACGACGTGACAACCCTTGCCGCAAACGACCCTGCACAGCCGACAGCATCGAAACTTGCGCCGGATGCTTTGGACCGTTTGCTGGCAGGTGCTGCGGCGGTTCTTTTTGTGGCTGTCTTACTTGCACTGTGGCGCGGCCAGGCAGAATGGGCCTTGGTGCCGATGTTTGTCTGGGCGCACATTGCAACCATCATTACCGCCGTCACCCTGACCCCACTGATGCTGCTACGACGGCGCGGCGATCAGTTGCATCGCACTTTGGGTTGGGTCTGGGTCGCCGCCATGTTTCTGACGGCCCTCATTTCGTTCTGGGTCCGCGGCATCAACGGTACCGCACTGAGCCTGATTCACATTCTCTCGGCCTGGACACTGATTCAGGTGCCGGTGATTGTCTGGAGCGCGAGAACCCACCGGGTCGACCGGCATCGCCGTGCGGTACGCGGCATGGTGACCGGGGCCTTGCTGATCGCCGGCGTTTTCACCTTCCCCTTCGGCCGCCTGATGGGGCACTGGCTTTTTGGATAGCCCGTTTTGGGCCGTCGTGTACATTTGTGATCATGATCAGCTTCGGGTTTGGTGCAGGCCTGCGGCTGAACCCGATCTGTTTTGGAGCTTAATCGTTATGGAACCTACATTCTGGCATCAGCGATGGAACGCTAACGAAATTGGCTTTCATGAAGGTGCGCCTAATGCGCTGTTGGTAAAGCATCTTCCCCTTTTGAAATTGCAAAAGGGCCAGCGCGTGTTTCTGCCGTTGTGCGGCAAAACCCGCGACATTCATTGGCTGCTGGCGCAAGGCTTTCAGGTTGTAGGCGCTGAACTAAGCAAACTGGCGGTGACGCAGTTGTTCACGGATTTGCAAGTGGAACCCCGCATATCGGTCGACGGCGCACTGACGCGGTATGCGATAGATAATCTGGATATCCTGCAGGGTGATATTTTCGATATCACGCCTGAAATGCTTGGCCCTGTCGATGCGATATATGATCGCGCGGCTTTGGTGGCCTTACCCACACCCTTGCGCGAGCGCTATGCCACGCACATCATGGCGCTGACCAAAACAGCGCCCCAAATGTTGATCACGTTTGCCTATGATCAATCCATCGTCAACGGCCCACCCTTCTCGGTCGACAGCCCCGAGGTGGCGCGGCTGTATCAAGCCACATACGAGATTTCACAGCTTCAAAGCGTAGATGTTCCGCGCGGCATTAAGGGCAAAGCCCCGGCCAGCGAAACCATTCAGGTCTTACGCCCGAAAAAGAGCGCTTAGCTCAGCGCGCCCATCAACTCAGCGTGCTTTTCAGCAGTGCTAAAAGCTTCGCCCAGGCCTTCTCGGCTTGTGCTTCGTTGTAAACCTGGCTGCCGGGCACGCACCAACCATGGTTGGCGCCGGCATAGACCTCGATGTCCGCCGGGTTCTTGGCCGCCTCAAACGCGGCGCGCAGTTTGTTTTTGGCCTCGGGGTCGCGCTGGTCATCGTTCTCGGCAACGCAGATCAGATATTTCGCTTTCATGTTCGGCACCAACAAATGCGGGCTGTTGGGCTGATCGGTGGCAAGTCCGCCACCGTGGAACGAGGCCGCAGCAGCAATGCGGCCCGCTTGCGCAGCCGCCGTGCGCATCGTCAGGGGACCACCCATGCAATAGCCTGTGGTGGCCAGTTTTGCAGATGTCTTGGTGGCTTTTTGTTGATCGAGGAACGCAACAAATGCGGCCGCATCTTTTTCCGGCGCTCCTTCGGCAAACAAGGCTTCGCGCATTTTACCGCGATCTTCGCGCGATGCCGTGGCCGACGCATCGGCCTTAGCGCTGCGATAAAATGGGTTGGGCACCAACACCGTGTAGCCTTCAGCGGCCAGGCGCTTGCCCATATCGCGGAACACCGGGCGCAAACCGCCGATATCGGGCCACACTAAAACGCCGGGATGTGCGCCTGAAGTGGGATGGATCAGTACCGCATCACAATCCCCATCGGGGGTTTTGATGGTGACATCCGTTTCCGTAACCGAAAGCGCTGCTTCGGCTGTGAGAGGCGCGAGCGCCACTGCACCGGCCCCGACCACCAACGCCCCCAAATCACGGCGGGTCACGTTGTAGCAATCATCACCACAGACATCGCGCTCAGGCACGGCGACTTCACGAGGATTGGTCATGGCTGGCCCCTTTCCTGCATTTGTTCATGAATCGGATGGTACGCAACAACGCTACCGCTAGGGAATAGCAATGCTGTGAGCGCGCCCGGAATCGGTCCAAAAGCAGCATGAGAGGTAGCGTTTTCCTTTTTCATTTCACCGGCAAAGTCGGCTAGAAGTGCGGGATATCGCATTGAAAACAACCTTTATGCCCCGCCGCCCCCCGAAAAAAAGCGCTGCCCCTACGGCAGAGGAAGTGGTGATTGACGCCCTAGGACCTCAGGGCGACGGCATCCACAAATCTGCCGGTGGGCCAATCTATGTAGAGCGTGCGCTGCCCGGCGACACTGTGATTGCCCAAGTGCAGCGCAGCGGCGGCGCGCTCCGCGGCGAACTGACGCAGATCATCACACCCTCACCGGACCGCATCGAAGCGCCGTGCCCAAGCTACAACGTGTGCGGCGGCTGCACATTGCAACACGCAAATGCAGATCTCTATCGCGGCTGGAAAATCGAGATCGTGCGCACGGCCCTTGGCAAAGTTGGGCTTGAGCCCAAAACGTGGCTTGAGCCCACGTACTTAGAAGCCGGTACGCGCCGCCGTGTGACATTTGCCGCATTCAAGTCGGGCAAAGCCGTGACCTTGGGGTATTTCCGGCGCCGGTCGCATCAGGTGGCCGAGATCAACGCGTGCTTGGTGGCCGAGCCGGGAATTATGGATCTGCGCCAGCGCTTGGGGCCACTGCTCGTGCCCCTGTTGCAAGGCGGGAAGCCTGCCGATGTTTTTATTCAGTCGGTCAATGGCTTGTATGATGTGGTGATTACGGGTGCTGTGGGCGCTACGGGCGTGCCTGATTTCAAGATTTACGATGCCGCCACGACGCTGGTGCAAACCGCGAAGGTGAGCCGCATTTCGTGGCGCGCCAGCGAAAACGACGATGCTGAGGTATTGCTTGAGGCAAGCCCGATCCATGCCGTGTTTGGCGCTTTGCGCGTTCCGTTGCCACCGCTCGCATTTTTGCAACCCACAGCTTTGGGCGAGAGAGCTTTGGTTGAAGCCGTGATGAGCGCGTTACCCGCGACGGGCAAATTTGCCGATTTGTTTGCGGGCTGCGGCACATTCAGCGGCCCGATGCTGGAGCGCGGCACCGTTGATGCGTTCGAAAACAGCGCGCCCGCCATTCAGGCATTGAACAAGGCGCGGGCCGCCAAGCCCCTGAACCCGATCCGGCGCGATTTGTTCCGCAATCCGCTACTAGCTGATGAATTCAAGAAATACGATGCGGTTGTGTTTGACCCACCGCGCGCCGGGGCTGCCGAACAAGTGAAAACCTTAGCGCTCAGCAAGGTGGCGCGCGTGGTGGGGGTGTCGTGCAACCCGAATACGTTTGCGCGCGATGCGCGGGTGTTGGTTGATGGCGGCTATGCGCTCGACAGCGTGAAGGTGGTGGATCAATTCACATGGTCGCATCATGTGGAGTTGGTGGCTGTGTTCACGAAGGCCAAAAAGTAGCATGGACCGGCATTAGTATGGACCCCTTAACCCAAGGCACGCTGGGTGCGGCCTTTACGCAGTCTTTTGTAAAGAAGCGCCCGCAAGTACGCATGGCTGCGGGCTTTGGTTTTTTGGGCGGCATTGCGGCGGACATCGACGTTCTGATCCGCTCAAACACCGATCCACTGCTATTTCTGGATTACCACCGCCATTTCACGCATTCGCTGGCGTTTATCCCCATCGGCGGCCTGTTGTGCGCGACTTTGGCGCACCTGCTGTTTCGAAAACGCACACAGCTTCCGTTCCTGACCACTTTTTTGTTCTGCACACTGGGCTACGCGACGCATGCAGTGCTGGATGCCTGTACCACCTACGGCACCATGTTGCTGTGGCCCTTCAGCGATGCGCGCATGGCCTGGAACGTGATCGCGATCATCGACCCGCTGTTTACACTGCCCATGCTGGCGGCTGTGATTGCAGCCGTACGCACACAAAACACCCGATATGCCCAAGCGGGCATGATCTGGGGTGCTTTATATATGGGCTTGGCGACGCTGCAGCACAGCCAGGCCCTTACGATGGCTGAACAGATCGCAGCAGGGCGCGGCCACATAATTTTGCGTGTCGAGGCGAAGCCCAGCTTCGGTAATATTTTAGTGTGGAAAACAATCACTGAAACATCCGATGCGTTCTATGTCGATGCGGTACGCACCGGCTTTGCCCCAAAAACGTTTGAAGGCGTGCAGATTGCAAAGCTGGACATATCGCGCGACCTGCCGTGGTTGAGCCCAAGCTCACAGCAAGCCCGCGATGTCGAGCGCTTCCGCCGGTTTAGCGATAATTTTGTGGCAATGGACCCTGTAATACCCAATCGCATCATTGATGTGCGCTATTCGTTTGTTCCCAACGATATTGGTGCTTTGTGGTCCATCGGCTTAAAGCCGACCGCAGATGATGCAGCCCACGCGACGTACCAAGACCACCGCAACAATGCGCGCGCGGGCGTCGAGAAGTTGTGGAAAATGCTTACTTCAGCTTCTTGATAAGCGCCTGCGCCGCAGCCGGGGCGCGCACTTTGGCGCCAGATATAAAGTAGATGAATACATCGCCGCGTTTAGCCCAAGTATCCGCCCGCTTTTTCCAGTTTCCCAGATCGGCCGTTGAGTAGCCCGTTTCGATGTCTTCTTGGGTGCGCATCAGGCGCGCATAGGTGAAGTCTGCTGTGGGCTCGTCGATCTCGGGGAAGTCGTCATCATCGGCGTAGATAATGGCAGCGTTGTACTTCTTGGCGAGGTCGTAGAACTTTTTGTCTTGAAATGTGGGGTTGCGCACTTCCAAGGCATGGCGCAGTTTTATACCATCCATCTTCTTGGGCAGCAGTTTCAGAAAGCTTTCAAAATCTTCCGCATCGAATTTCTTGGTGCCCATGAACTGCCAGTTAATCGGGCCCAGCTTGTCGCCCAGCAAACTTAGGCCTTGCTCCAGGAATTTGGTGATGGAGTCTTTGGCCTCCGACAGCACGCGGCGATTTGTGCTGTAGCGCGAGGCTTTCACGGAAAACACAAACCCTTCGGGCGTTTCATCGCGCCACTTGGTCCAACTGGGCGGCTTGAAGCTGGAGTAATACGTGCCGTTGATCTCAATCGAGGTGAGCTGGCGGCTGGCGTATTCAAGTTCGCGCTTTTGCGTCAGGTCTTTGGGGTAGAACGTGCCGCGCCACGGCTCAAACGTCCAACCGCCGATCCCCACATAAACCTTGCCCGGCATCTTCGCGTCCCCCAACGTTTATCACCATGATGTGATGGCTAAACGCAGCATAGCCCATCCACGTCACGGTCGTTAAGAGACTCGTGCCGCGCCTCAATGATGCGCCGCCGTAAACTATGGCCTGGGGAGAAAGCATCATGACATATGGGTATGTGCGCAACCTGCTTGTTGCGGTTTCGTTTTTCAGTGCGGCCGCCGCGGCACAGGACCCCAGCGACAACCAAAGCGCCTGGGCGCACATTGGCGGCGACGCTGGCGGTGTGCGTTATTCCAACATCACGCAGATCACCCGCGAGAATGTCAGGCAGTTAAAGCAGGCCTGGCGCTACAGCACCGGCGATGCCAAGCGCCCGCCGACACAGACCATGCTGATGGGCTTTCATCCCACACCGATCCTGCTGCCCAAAGCGGCTGGCCAGCACTTGGTGTTCTGTTCAGCCTTCAACAAGATCATCGCGATCGACCCTGTGAATGGCACAGAACGCTGGACCTATGACGCTGACGTAAAAATCGGCCCGCCGGGCACGCAGTACAAATGCCGCGGCGTATCGCTCTGGCATGATAAGGCTGCAACAACTGATGCCGCGTGTGAGTGGCGTATTTTCATGGCGACCAATGATCGGCGACTGATCGCGGTGGATGCAAAAGACGGCAAACCTTGCACAGACTTTGATGGGAATGGCGCGCTTGATTTGGAGCCCCTGATTAACGCGGCTGTTCCGGCCACAAACACAGGTGCAGTGCAAAGCTACGCCCCGCCGACGATCATTGGCGATACGGTTGTGGTGGGCTTGGTGACCAATACAAAGTCTGAACGCCGCGATGCGCCCAATGGGGCTGTGCGCGGCTTTGATGCGCGGACCGGCGCTTTGAAGTGGACGTGGGACCCGATCCCGCGCGACCCCAAAGATCCGGCCGCAAAAACTTGGGGTAATGACGCCGCGCGCGATACGGGCGGCGCCAATGTCTGGTCGTTCATGGCGGTGGATGAGGCGCGGGATTTGCTGTTTATGCCCACGTCGGCGGCGGCACCCGATTCCTACGGCGGCACCCGGCCTGGCGATAACCTGTACGCCACATCACTGGTGGCGTTACGCGGGTCGACGGGTGAGAAAGTCTGGCACTACCAGATCGTGCATCATGATGTGTGGAACTACGATCTGCCCGCGCAACCGATTTTGGCCGATATCACGCGCGACGGACAACAAATTCCCGTTGTGATTCAACTGACCAAACAAGGCTTGGTGTTCACCTTCCACCGGGAAACCGGCGAGCCCTTCTTTCCCATCGTTGAGCGCCCCGTGCCTACCGACGGCGTACCGGGTGAAGCGTTGTCGCCCACGCAACCTATTCCCACCAAGCCTGCGGCTTTGATGAAGCAGTATGTGCAGCCCAGTGATGCGTGGGGCTTTACGCCGTTTGATGAAAACTGGTGCCGCAAGGTGATTGAAACATCCCGCCACGGCGACATCTACACGCCCTACACCACTCAAGGCAGCGTGCTGCCACAAAGTGGCGGCGGCGTGAATTGGGGTGGCGGTGCTTTCGACCCGTCAAAAAACATACTGATTACGTCGCTGTCGCACGTGCCGTACTATTTCCGCGTCACACCCAACACCGGCCGCGAGAAAGTTTCCAAACGCGGGCCCACGGGGCTGAAGGCCGTGACGGGCACGCCATATTTGGTTGAGAACTATCCGCTACTATCTCCCCTGGGCGCGCCGTGCACAGCACCCCCTTGGGGTACACTGGTGGCGGTCGACATGAACGACGGCGCGATCAAGTGGGAAGTGCCCTTGGGCACCATCGACAAACTGGCCCCGCTTCCGATCAAATGGAAACTGGGTACTCCCATCATGGGCGGGCCCATCGTGACAACCAGCGGCCTGGTGTTCACGGGCGGTACGCTGGATGAAAAGTTCCGCGCCTTTGACATTACGACCGGCGCAGAATTATGGGTGGGCGACACGCCCAGTGCGGCCATCGGCAACCCCATGACCTACGAGATCGACGGACGTCAGTTTGTTGTCGTGGCCGCGGCGGGGCATTTCTTTATGTACCCGCAGAAAGTCACCGACGATCTGGTGGCCTTTGCACTCCCTGAGAGTAAGTAGGGCTGAAAAGAAATAGCCCTGTTTTCGCCACGCATATCCGTTACAACACCGCCCATTAGATGGATGTGTGGCGATGATTGGGGCTTTCGATTCAGGTCACGGCGGGTTGACGATTTTGCGTGCGCTTACGGCACATCTGCCCGAGCGCTCATTCTTGTATTTCGGCGATCACGCCCACATGCCATACGGCGAGCGCTCGGCGGACGAGATTTTACAACTGACAGAGGCGGCCATAACGCTTTTATTCGAGCGCGGTTGTCGGTTGGTGCTGCTGGCCTGCAACACGGCGGCGGCCGTAGCACTGCGCACTCTTCAACAGCAGTGGCTGCCGGCCCACTATCCTGACAGGCGAATTTTAGGCGTGCTGGTTCCCACCGTGGAAATTGCGACCGGCATACCCTGGGCTGAAACCACGCCGCGCAACGCGCACAACGTAAATCGCAGCATTGCGATCTTCGCCACACGGCGCACCGTTGCCAGCAACGTGTACGTGGAGGAAATCCGCAAACGCGCGCCGCATATCACGGTTGTTCAACAAGCCTGCCCCGGGCTTGTGAGCCTGATCGAGCAATCCGCCCCGCGTGCCGAATTGCGGGATGCGGTTCAGGGTCATGTGCGGGCGCTGATGGCGCAAATGAATGGTGCTATGCCCGACAGCGTGATTTTGGGCTGCACGCACTATCCGCTGGTGGCTGATCTGTTCACCGAAATGCTGCCGGCCGGATGCGAGGTGCTGTCGCAGCCGGATTTAGTCGCCCGCAGCCTGATTGATTACCTGAAGCGTCACCCCGAGATCGACACTGCCACGCCCGCACCTTCGACACGCTTTTTGACCAGCGGCGATCCGGATACGGCCAGCCATTTTGCGACGGTGTTTTTTGGCCGCCCGGTGCAGTTCCAGTCTGTGCCGCTTAAAGCCAT
The DNA here is from genome assembly GCA_016793005.1 of Rhodospirillaceae bacterium. Classification (GTDB taxonomy): domain Bacteria; phylum Pseudomonadota; class Alphaproteobacteria; order Rhodospirillales; family Rhodospirillaceae. Next base: position 13,351 of record JAEUKL010000372.1, read on the forward strand.
CGTCTAGAAATCGACTAGAAATCGAACAGCTCGCTTAAGAATGACTCGCGCTTCTTGTAATAGGGCTTCTGGCCATAATGGCCTTGGTTATAATGGCCCTGATTGTAATGCCCTTGATGACCTTGGGGCGGGTACTGCGGCGGCATGGGGGCCTGCTGAGGTGCCGGTTGCTGAGGTGCAGCGTGTTGAGACGCAGCCTGCTGCGGAGCGGCACTGCCGCGTTCGATGATCTTGTCCAGCTCGCCGCGATCAAGCCACACGCCGCGACATTTGGGACAGTAGTCGATCTCGACCCCGCCGCGCTCCGTCATGACCAGCATTTCATTATCAACCGGACATTTCATGCACCACGCTCCGCTGTCTTCGTTTAAACGATGGCCTAGATGTAGGTGGTGGCGGGCTGAGCAACAATCGTGGATCAGCATGGATTAAAGCCCCTCACTCAATCGTTATATCGCGCAATCGTTATATCAGGATCGTTTTACATAGGCAGCCGGCAGCGATTGCCCCCGTATTTCCACATTGTTTTTGCAAGCATAATCCTGACCTGCCCTGGGGCTTGGCACCGGCCCACGGGGCCGATATAGAAGGGCCATCAAGAAGGGTTTTCCTCATATGAAAATTTGGTTCATCGCCGGCGCTGTGGTGCTGGCTCTTACGGCAGGGTTTGTCATCATGAGCAGCAAGAAATCATCCGCCGCCGAAGGCGGGTCCTGGGTCGAGCAACAGGCGGCCTTTTTAGAAAAGAACGCCAAACAGCCGGGCTGGAAAAGCACGCCCAGCGGCTTGCAGTACATCATGCTGAAACCGGCTGCGAAGCCGGGTGCGAAGCCGGCCCCGGGTAGCGAAGTGACCGTGCATTACGAAGGCCGCCTGATCGACGGCAAGGTGTTCGACAGTTCTTACAAGCGCAATGAGCCGATCTCGTTCCCGCTGAACGGCGTGATCACGGGCTGGCAGGAAGCCGTGCCGATGATGCATGAAGGTGAAGTCTGGGAATTCGCGATTCCGGCGGAACTGGGGTATGGCGCACGCGGCGCACCGGGCGCCATTCCGGGTAACTCAGCGCTGATCTTCAAGATCGAGTTGTTGAAGGCGCATACACCAGCCAAGTAAGCCGTCTGGGACGTAGAACGTTAGCGCGATCAGGAATACAGAAACGAAAACGGGGCAGTTCACACTGCCCCGTTTTTTTCGCTCTGTTAGAGAGCTTTCAAATTACCAGCAGCTTCTTTGCCGCGTTCGTTCAAAGTATCGTACGACACCTTCTGACCTTCATTCAGGCCCGTCATCCCTGCGCGTTGAACCGCAGAGATATGAACGAATACGTCTTTGCCGCCGCCATCGGGTTGGATAAAGCCATAACCCTTTTGGCCGTTGAACCACTTCACTGTACCGGTCGCCATGCCGCTCTCCAGATTTTAAAATCACCACCGCGCACCTGCGCTGCGGGCCACAACTTCAAACAACAGGTGCGTCCTAAGCTAACTCTAAAATCGAGCGAAGCGAGGCGAACCCATAGCAAAAGTCGGTGGAGCATAAATAAAGGCAATGCGCAGAGTCAATAATGCGTCGTAGGCCAAACTGTTATTTTATTGCTTTATCAATAGGTTAACGTCACACCCCGAGCGGGTCATTTCAATGCCTTTCTTTATATAATGGTCAGCATCGGGAACGGCCTTTGATCCGGCGGCGGAAGCCCCTAACATTTGCGGCATCGGTTTTAGGCACCAAACGCCGCGATTCACCCGAACCTGCGGCATGAATGTCACATAATAGGGGGAGAACACCATGAAACAGGCAATCGTTCTGGCGCTGATCAGCACTTTGGCCGCCGGTCCGGCACTGGCCACGCTGAAAGAAGGCGATGCTGCACCTGCGTTTAAGACCCAGGCCTCGCTGGCCGGCAAGGAATTCACCTTCGACTTGGCCGAAGCTTTAAAAACCGGGCCGGTGGTGTTGTACTTCTACCCGGCCGCCTTCACCAAAGGCTGCACCGCGGAAGCCCATGCGTTTGCCGAAGCCAGCGACACCTTCAAGTCCATGGGCGCCACCGTGATCGGCATGTCGAAAGACGACATGGAAACGCTGCACAAGTTCTCGGTCTCGGAGTGCGGCGGCAAATTTGCTGTCGGGTCCGATGCGGACAAGAAGATCATGAAAGCCTACGACGCGGTGCTGCTGAAGTTCCTGCCCATGTCGGACCGCACGTCGTATGTGATCTCGCCCGACTATAAAATCATCTACACCTACTCGGCCTTTAGCCCGGATGAGCACGTCACCAACACGCTCGCCGCGGTGAAAAAGTGGCGCGACGCGAACCCCGTGGCGGCGGCGGAAGCAACGCCGGCCCCAGAGGCGGCCCCAGCCGCGCCGGACGCCGCCAAGTAGTCAAGCCGCTTCACAGCAAAAAGCCGCAGTCTGATGACTGCGGCTTTTTTATTGGGACGTTTGTATCGCCTAGATTTTTTATCGGCTAAACGATGCGATAGACCGGTTTGTAATCGCCCGACAGCTTCATGCGGTTCTGGGCCATGAACTGTTTCAGCAATTCATCGATCGGGCCCATCATGCGTGTATCGCCCTTAATTTCGAATGGCCCTTTGGCTTCGATCTGACGAATGCCGTTCTCTTTGATATTCCCGGCAACGAGCGCCGAGAACATGCGGCGCAGATTGGCGGCGCGCGCATGAATCGGCTGATCAAAGTGCAGATCCAATCCCGCTACACTTTCGTGTGTCACTTCAAACGGCAGTTGGAAGGCCGGCGGGATTTTTAAAGTCCAGTTGAAGTTATAAGCATCGCCGGTCGCACGGCGGTGGTTATAAACATGCCCCAGTCCAGCACCCATCACGCGCGACACTTCGGCCGGATCATCAATGATGATCTTGTAGCGCGACTGGGCTTGCGTACCCAACGTGAGCCCGATGAATTCATCCATGCGTTGGAAATAGGCCGCAGCAGACGCCGGGCCGGTGAACACAACCGGCATGGGCTGCTTGATGTTCGCCGGGTCCAGCAAAACACCCAGCAAATACAGGATTTCCTCGGCTGTCCCCACACCGCCGGGGAACACGATAATGCCGTGGCCCAAGCGCACGAAAGCTTCCAGGCGCTTTTCGATATCCGGCATAATCACCAAGTGATTGACGATGGGATTAGGTGATTCCGCAGCAACGATGCTGGGCTCGGTCAGGCCAATGTAACGCCCCGTCTGCACGCGTTGCTTCGAGTGCCCGATGGTAGCGCCTTTCATGGGGCCCTTCATGGCGCCGGGCCCGCAGCCCGTGCACACGCTTAAGCCGCGCAAGCCCAGTTCGTAGCCGACCTTCTTGGTGTATTCGTATTCGTCGCGCGAGATCGAGTGCCCGCCCCAGCATACCACCAGATCGGGCCGCCCCTTGGTGTCAAGAATGCGCGCATTACGCAAAATGCAGAACACCGCATTTGTGATGCTTTCAGGTTCTTGCAGGTTGAAGCGCCCGCTTTCGACAATTTCGTTGGCGATATAAACGATGTCGCGCAATACCGCGAACAGGTGCTCTTTCACGCCTTTGATCATTTTGCCGTCAACAAACGCAACGGCGGGCGCGTGGGTAATTTCAAGTTTTATGCCCCACGACTGCTGGACAATGCGTACATCGAAATCTTTGTGCTTTTCAAACAACTCGCGCGCATCGTCGCTGTTGCTGCCGGAATTCAACACCGCCAGCGCGCAGCGGCGGAACAGCGGGTACAGACCGCCCTGCCCGCGATCAAGCAGCTTGGCCACTTCTTCATGTGACAGGATTTCAAGGCTGCCCAGCGGGGTAACACGGGCGTCGACAAACTCGTCGGCTTCGACAACGGCTTTTGGATGAGAAACTTCAGTATTCAAGGCTCACTCTTATTTCTGTTTCGGTTCCCGTAACGATAGCACTGCCGCCAACCCTTGCGCACACTTCTTTATGGATCGGAATATGAAATTACCGTATGGCCCCACACGTCTCTGGGCTCGCAGTTCCGGGCAGGATTCAGTATCCTATGGCCTCGGGCTGGCTCAGGCTCTACGACAGGGCCGCCCGCATCATATGTAACGCGTTCATTCGCTTTAAAGCACTAAGGCCATGCACACACCGGTCTCCGACACCCCAGATTTAGCTAAGATTGAGACCCTATCGCTGGCGTTTGCCGCACTGGCCCTTTACGCGATTCTCGAATTCGGCCTGCTGTCGGCTCTTTTGTCGGGGTTACTGATTTATCAGTTGGTGCAGTTTGCGGCCCCAGCCTTGCAACGTTTTGGGATGAATCGCAGCGTTGGAACCACGCTGGCCGTCACGATTGTCGGCACGCTGATCGGCGTTGCGATTACTGTCGGCGTGATTGAACTGATTTCCGTGCTGACCCGCGGCTTCAGCAATGTTGCGGTTCTGATGCAGAAAATGGCCGACGTGATCAGCACAGCCCGCGGCCAAGTGCCCGCGTGGGCCGTGGATTACCTGCCCAATAACATGGAGGAAGTACAGTCAGGTGCGGCCAAGTGGCTGAGCTCGAATGCAGGCCAAGTGGGCGTGATCAGCCAGGATATCGGCAAGTTCCTGTTCCACCTGATCATCGGCTTTATTGTCGGCGGCATTGTCGCATTTCAGTCATCCACCACCCAAACCCGCGCACCCGGGCCCCTGGCAAGCGCGTTGATCGACCGTGTGAGCACGCTCAGCGGCGCATTCCGCAGCGTGGTGTTTTCTCAAGTTCGCATTTCGGCGCTGAATACAACCCTGACGTCGATCTACCTGGCCATCGTACTGCCGATGTTCGGTGTACAACTGCCGTTCCTCAAAACCATGATCGCCGTCACATTCCTGGCCGGCCTGCTGCCGGTGCTGGGCAATCTGATTTCGAACACTGTCATTGTCGTGGTCAGCTTAAGTGTCTCTCCGCTGGTGGCGGCAAGTTCGTTGGCCTTCCTGGTGATCATTCACAAACTGGAATACTTCGTAAACGCGCGCATCATCGGCACGCGTATTCGCGCCCATGCCTGGGAAATTCTGGTGGCGATGCTGGCGATGGAAGCGTTCTTCGGACTGCCGGGCCTGATCGCAGCCCCCATCTATTACGCATACGTCAAAGACGAGTTGTACTCGCGTAATCTGATTTAACACCCTTCAGAAAGCCCCCCATGCCGACACTCTCTGCCCACGTTTGGCCGATTGTTCTGCTGAGCGTATCAAACGTGTTTATGACATTTGCGTGGTATGGGCACTTAAAGTTCAAGGCAACGCCACTGTTCATCGCAATCCTGGTCAGCTGGGGGATCGCCTTTATCGAGTACTGCTTTGCGGTTCCGGCCAACCGCATCGGGCACGGGGTTTATTCAGCGGCACAGCTGAAGACCATGCAGGAAATCATTACGCTGATTGTGTTCGCCGTGTTTTCAGTGACCTACCTGGGGGAAAGCCTGAAATGGAATCACCTGGCCGGGTTTTGTCTTTTAATCGGGGCGGCATTTTTGATTTTTTACGAGCCCGGCCAGGCGTAAGCGGTTTATTTCGGGGCAAGCGCTTTTAAGCGCGCGGCCACATCTTCCAGACGTTTAACAACACGGTCGGCATCGGCCTTGCTGGCGCTTTCATGGGCCTCTTCCAGCTGTTCGTGTAAATTCTGCAGTTGATCCACGTTGAATTTGAAGCGGTCTTTTGCATCGGCGGCGACATCCGTTAGCTTGGCCTGTAAACCGCCGGCAATGCTGTGCAGGTCTTCAGACGTTGCATGCAGGGCTTCGAACTTTCCCGCCGCGACTTTGGACTTTGCATCGGCAATAGCCGCGTCGAGCGCCTGCAGACCAACGCTGACGGTCGCAAAGGTTTTTGCTTCGTGCTTATGATCATCATCTTTGGCCTGGGCCAAACCACCCGACAACGCCAGCACCAAGAACGCGGTCATCATATTCAACTTCATCACTCAACTCCCTCTTTTACAAAAATTGATCAACATTGACGGCGCTGCTTGCGCATGCCCGTGCAAGCGCCCGCGCGAAACCAGTCGGCCGGAACCAAGGCACGTAGGGCCGAGAATTTCTGTAGTGCGTTCTGTGCCGCCGCAGCCGTATCTTTAGTATTTGTGATGCCACCGGCTTTCAGCCGCTGAGCCGCAACACGCGCATCGTCCAGAGCCTTGCTGTAAACAGCGCGTTCATCCGGGGGCAATTCTGTCGCGTAGTCAGCAAGATCAAGCATGGCTGCAATAGCAGATTCACTCTCACTGCGCATATCATCAAGCGCGCCTTCACGCGCCGCCAGCAATGCATCATTGACGGCCACTTCGGCACGGTGCCAATCGGCCCTGAACCCGTGCGGGCTGTGGGCAAGGGCATAGCCCGGAAACAAACTGATCGAAAACAGGCTGATGAATACGCTGACCGCCGTCATAACCGGAGTTAAGGTTTTCAAGTTTGTTCTCCTTGCGATTTAGTTTTGGCCGCTCCCCTCAGGCGTAGAAAAACGTGTTCCGACTGCGCAAACATCACGTAAAGCGCAGGCAGAACAAACAACGTCAATATGGTCGATGAAATGATGCCGCCAATGACGACGGTCGCGAGCGGACGCTGGACTTCCGAACCAGCTCCTACATTTAGCGCCATCGGCACAAAGCCTAAGCTGGCCACAAGCGCTGTCATCAGCACGGGCCGCAGCCGCGCGGCCGCGCCGTCGATCACAGCTGTTTCGAGCGGCTTGCCGTCGTTCAGAAGTTGGCGGATCAACGACACCATGACCACGCCGTTCAGCACGGCGACGCCCGAGAGCGCAATGAAGCCAACACCGGCCGAGATCGACAGTGAAATACCGGTGATCCACAATGCTGCAACGCCACCCGTCAGCGCCAAGGGCACGCCGGTGAATATCAGGACTGCATCACGCGCAGACCCGAACGCCGTGTAAAGCATGCCGAAGATCAGCAGCAGCGCCACCGGCACCACCAGCCGCAGCGTGTTTGTGGCTGACAACAGCTGCTCGAAGGTGCCGCCATATTCGATCCAGTAGCTCGGCGGTAGTTGGGCCTGGGTTCTCAGCCGCTCCTGCAGATCTTCCACGAATGTTCCAAGATCACGGCCACGGACGTTGACCGTTACCACCACGCGCCGCTTGCCGTTCTCGCGCGAGACTTGGTTCAGCCCGGTGGACATTTCAATGGCGGCGACTTCCTGCAAGGGAACAAAGCGCGGCCCCTTGCCATCAGCGCCGATCACCAGTGCCGAGACATC
>JAEUKL010000352.1 GCA_016793005.1 Rhodospirillaceae bacterium
AGGAAAATGATTTCGCCCACCAGATCTTCGACCGACTGGAAATCGCGCGTCTTACCGATCTTGCCGCCGTCGGCGACAATTTGCGGGGCCTTGCCCGGGATCAGGTTCACGTACTTCCCGCCCAGCAAGCCATCGGAGACAATCGCGGCCTCGGTATCTTCGGGTAGCTTCACCGTCCCCGAGATCGACATTGTCACCTTCGCCTGGAAGGTTTCAGGATCGAGCGACTGTTTGGTGACCGTACCTACTCTGATGCCGCTGATGCGCACATCGCTGCCGGTTTGCAAACCGCCCACTTTCAGGAAATTAGCCGACACCGAGTAGCCGGTAATCGCTTGAATGTCGGCCGTGGAATAGGCAAACGCCAGGAACATCCCGGCGATCAGCAACACCACCGCGCCCAGCACGGTTTCAATCGGATTGCGCTTCATTGAGGACTCGTCTGGGATTCTGCTACAGGCTTTTTGGTTGCAGCCTTGGCTTGTTCAACAATCTTCACAATCAGGTCTTCCAAAATGACCGAGTCTTGCGTGTAGCCAATGCGAGCCCCGGGTTTCAGCATATCCATGCTGCCGCCAGGCTGTAGTTCGACATACTTGCCACCGAACACGCCGTCGGTTTCAATCAAGGCCGCTGTGTCGTCGGGAAGCGGTATGTTCTGATTCAGATCCAGCATCATGACGGCGCGGAACCGCTCATCCAAATCCACGTTGCCCACAACACCGATTTTCACACCGGCCAGGCGCACGTCCGCACCTTCATGCAAGCCATCGGCGCGATTAAAAGCGGCCACGTATTGCGGACCGGTCGTTTGGTTACGCTCTTTCACGCGGTTGCCCAGCGCCGTGAAGACAAACACAGTCACGATCACCAGCAACGCAAGGATGCCGACTAATGTTTCGCGGCGTTCCGCTTTGGGCATAAGACGTCTTAGCTTTCTGGAGTCCAGGCCACGTAATCGCCACTTGCTTTGGCGCGCTGGCCGCCTTTGTTGTCGGCTCCCGGCGGCGCGTAGGCATAGGCCGTGCCGGTAAGATTAGGCTGATGCGGTTTGTACCAAGGGCGTGTGGGCGCTTCAATCGGCGCATCGGTGGTGTGGTGCAGCCACGCGTGCCATTCCGCCGGCACTTTCGAGGCTTCAGGCTCACCCTGATAGATCACCCAGCGTTCTTCGCGAATCCCAGCGCGCAAGGACTTGGGGCGGCGGTAGTACACGTTGCCGTAGTCGTCTTGGCCGACCTTTTCGCCATAAAATTTTGTATAGAGCCAGGTGCCGATGCTCATCGCCCAAAAATCCTTTACGTCTTCCCCGAGTCTCGCCGCCAAACGCGACGGCAATATGTCGGTTTTACCCCTAACCGTCCAGCAAACCAGGGCTTTTTCGGAAACCCCAGGTAATCCGCCGTCAACATCAATATCTAGCGTCTGGGCGTGTTTTTAGCCACAAAATCTATTGAAACAACCCCCTTCCGCACATACATTTTTTGGTGTCCGCGCAAGGCCTTACGGGGCTTAAAGGATCGCCGGACCAATCGAGGGTTCGAGGGGAAAAGGCACGAGGAGAGACCGCTTCAGGCCGCAGCCAAACATGGCGCGCGGAGCGGTTGGGAGCGTGCCGTTAGCCCGGAAAACAGAGCCCCGCCACTACCGCTGGCCAATACTGGCGCTGGAGAGAGACAGATGCGTATTCCGAGGCGTTTTACCGTCGAAGGCAGTTCTCCGTACAAAGAGATCAACTTCAAGACCACCGCCAGCGAGATCAGCAACCCCGACGGCACCAAAGTTTTCCGTCAGGAGCACGTCACCGTCCCCGAACATTGGTCGCAAGTGGCCAGCGATGTGCTGGCCCAAAAGTATTTCCGCCGCTCGGGCGTGCCCGCGCGCCTGATGCCGATTGCCGAAGACGATGTGCCGGAATTCTTGTGGCGCAATGTCGCCAACACCAAAGAGTTGGCCGAACTGCCGGAAAACAAACGCATCACCGGCGAGCATGATGCGCGACAGGTGTTCGACCGCATGTCCGGCACCTGGACCTACTGGGGCTGGAAAGCGGGCTACTTTGACTCGGACAGCGATGCGCGCGCGTTCTACGACGAACTGCGCTTTATGTTAGCGATGCAGATGGGCGCACCCAACTCGCCGCAGTGGTTCAACACGGGCCTGCATTGGGCTTACGGCATCGACGGCCCCGCACAGGGCCACTTCTATGTCGACTACCGCACCGGTGAGCTGACGGCCGCCAAAAGTGCCTACGAGCACCCGCAGCCGCACGCCTGCTTCATCCAATCCATCGCCGATGACTTGGTGAACGACGGCGGCATTATGGATTTGTGGGTGCGCGAGGCGCGCCTGTTCAAATATGGCTCAGGCACCGGCACCAACTTCTCATCACTGCGCGGTGAAGGCGAGAAACTCTCGGGCGGCGGCACATCGTCGGGCCTCATGAGCTTCCTGAAGATCGGCGACCGCGCCGCTGGCGCCATCAAGTCGGGCGGCACCACGCGCCGTGCGGCCAAAATGGTAATCGTCAACGCCGACCACCCCGATGTAGAAGAGTTCATCGACTGGAAAGTGCGCGAAGAGCAGAAAGTGGCCGCCATGGCGGCGGGCTCGAAGCTCGCACATAAACACCTCAACGCCATCATCGACGCCTGCCGAGACTGGGACGGCGAAGATGGTGACCAACGTTTTGATCCGGTGGTGAACACATCGCTTCGCCGCGAGATGAAAGCCGCGCGTAAAGCACAGATCCCCGAGAACACCATCCGCCGCGCCGTGCAGATGGCGAAGCTGGGCAAAACCGATGCGGATTTCTCGGTGCTGAACACCGATTGGGATTCGGACGCTTATTCCACCGTCTCGGGCCAGAACTCCAACAACACCGTGCGGGTGAACGATAAATTCCTGCACGCGGTGGAGCGCGATGAATCCTGGCCGCTGACGCACCGTAGTGATGGGAAGATTTCCAAGATCATCAAGGCGCGCGACCTGTGGGACAAAATCGGCGAAGCAGCCTGGCAATGCGCCGACCCGGGCTTGCAGTTCGACACCACTATCAACGACTGGCACACCTGCCCGAAGTCGGGGCGCATCAACGCCTCGAACCCGTGCTCGGAATACATGTTCCTGGACAACACGGCATGCAACCTGGCGTCGCTGAACCTCTTGGCGTTTCGTCAAGAGAACGGCGCGTTTGATACCGAAGGCTTTGCGCAGGCCACGCGCCTGTGGACCATCGTGCTGGAAATCTCTGTGTTGATGGCCCAGTTCCCGTCGAAAGACATCGCCGAGCTGTCCTACAAATACCGCACGCTGGGCCTGGGCTTCGCCAACATCGGCGGGCTGTTGATGGCCAATGGTTTGGCCTACGACAGCGCCGAGGCCCGCGCACTTGCGGGTGCGATCACCGCGCTGATGACCGGAACGTCCTACGCAACATCTGCGGAAATCGCCGAAGAACACGGCCCCTTCCCTGGGTTTGCCGCCAATCGCGATGACATGCTGCGCGTGATCCGCAATCACCGCCGCGCCGCTTACGGCCATCACTCCGGCTATGAAGGTGTCAGCACACGGCCCACACCGCTGAACGCCGCCGAGTGCCCCGACACCAACTTGATCGCCGCCGCCAAGGCTGCCTGGGATCAGGCGCTGGAGCTGGGCGCAGAAAGTGGCTTTAGAAACGCTCAAGTATCCGTCATCGCCCCCACGGGCACCATCGGCCTGGTGATGGATTGCGATACCACCGGCATCGAGCCTGATTTCGCGCTGGTGAAGTTCAAGAAGCTCGCGGGCGGTGGCTACTTCAAGATCATCAACCGCACGGTTCCGTTAGCGCTTCAAACACTGGGCTACGGCGAACGCGAGATCGACGCCATCGAACGCTATGCGCTGGGCACGGCCACGCTGGACGGCGCTCCGAAGATCAACGCCGAGTCATTGGCCGACCGCGGCTTTGACGAAGAAGCCCTGATGAAGATCGAAGACGCGCTGGAAAACACCTTCGACATCAAATTCGTGTTCAACCGCTACACGCTTGGTGATCAGTTCTGCCTGGAAACTCTGGGCTTCACGGAAGACCAATTGGAAGACCCCGGCTTCAACATGCTGGAAGCGCTTGGCTTCAAGCGGTCCGACATTGATGCCGCCAACGCCTATATCTGTGGTGCCATGACGCTGGAAGGTGCCCCGCACCTGAAGGCCGAACATCTGCCCGTGTTTGATTGCGCGACACCGTGCGGGCGCATGGGCAAGCGCGCGCTGTCGGTTGATGCGCACATTCTGATGATGGCGAGTACGCAGCCCTTTGTGTCGGGTGCGATTTCCAAGACTATCAACATGCAGCACGACGCATCTATTGAGGATTGTAAGCGCGCTTACATGATGTCGTGGAAACTGGGCTTGAAGGCCAACGCGCTTTATCGCGACGGCTCGAAGCTGTCGCAGCCCCTGGCCGCGCTGTTTGACGATGCTGAACTCGACGATGAGGACATTGTTGAGACAATCGTACAAGCGCCGCCACAACAAAGAGCAGAAGTGATTGCCGAGCGCATCATCGAGCGCGTGGTACAGCGCGAGCGTGAGAAGCTGCCCGCACGCCGCAAAGGCTACACCCAGAAAGCCAGCGTGGGCGGACATAAGGTTTACATCCGCACCGGTGAGTACGAGAACGGTCAGTTGGGCGAAATCTTCATCGACATGCACAAGGAAGGCGCTGCCTTCCGTAGCTTGATGAACAACTTCGCCATCGCCATTTCCATCGGCCTGCAATACGGCGTGCCCTTGGAAGAGTACGTGGATGCCTTCACCTTCACGCGCTTCGAGCCTGCGGGTGCCGTGGAAGGCAATGCCTCGATCAAAATGGCGACGTCGATCTTGGATTACCTCTTCCGCGAATTGGCCGTGTCGTATCTGGGCCGCCATGACCTTGCCCACGTGGAGCCACACGATGTGCTGCCCGACGCCATGGGCGACGGCGGCGATGCCGAGAAGTTGCTGCAGATCGCCGAGAAGACCGTTTCCAGCGGTTATGTGCGCTCCAGCAACCTCTACTTCCTGAACCGCCCCAGCAAAGGTGGCGGCTCGGCTAACACAAACGGCGGCAATACCAATGCGGTGAGTTCGTCGACCGCTGTCGTCAGCTCTGGTGGACCGACGGCGCTGTCATCGGTGCCCTCGCCCGTGGGTGCCGTGGCCGAGAAAGTGGAGACGCAGAGAGTGGAAACAAAAGTGCGCGTGACGGAAGTGAAGCGGACAAGCACCAGTTCCGTGCATGTGGCGCGCTTCCAAGGCTACGAAGGCGATAGCTGCCCCGACTGCGGCAACTTCACCCTGGTGCGCGCCGGAACCTGCATGAAGTGCGAAACCTGCGGCACCACCACAGGCTGTTCATAACTAGAGACGGTTGATGACGACGGCCCTGCCGACAACGGCCGCTGCTGAACCAGTGAAGGCCGCAGCTGCGAATGCTGCTGCGCCCGATCTTCCCGCATGTGTTACTGAATTCGTACGCCGGATTGTGCCCAACACTGCGGCCTATGGGGCTGCGCGCGAAACCGCGACGCACATTGCCACGGACTTGCGGGCCGAGTTGTACCGCGACCCCAACACAGCGAACGACCACTACATTGCTGGGAGCGTCGGCAAACTGACCGCTATTGCGCCCATCGGCACGGTGGATCTGCTGTATGTGCTGCCGCCGAAGCTGGGCATCACCGACCCTGACACCGCGCTCAAAACCGCCTGGGCGGTGTTGAAGTCCAAACACGAAGGCGCTCGCATTGCCGATGATAAATCGGGCGTGCTGGTCGCCGCCAAAGGCCTGACGGTGCGCGTGCAACCCTGCCTGCCGCGCGACGGCGCGTTCCTGGTTCCCAGTGTGAACGGCTGGACGCTCACCAACCCCATTGCCGAAGCCGCGACGTTGCGACTAGCGGATTCAATGTACGGCCCACGCCTGCGCATGATGGTAGCCGTGCTGAAAGCCTGGCGACTGCATAATGACGTACCCGTGTCAGCTTTTGCGTTGGAACTATTGGCTCAAGATTTCTACGCCAGCGCCCCGCGCCCGCATGACCTTACAACCGCACTCGCCGACTTCTGGGCCTGGGCGAAGAAGCGCACACCCGCCACTTTAAAAACACCTGGCGCATCAACCGCCGTGACGGTTGATGCCGCGTGGCATGGCAAAGCCAAAGCCGCCTACTGGCGCGTCACGCTGGCACAAAGCCATGTGGTGCAAAACAAAGTGGCAAGCGCCTGCCAGGAGTGGCGCGAAATTGTGGGGCCCTTGTTCCCCATCTCTGGTGAGAAGATTGGCGTGCTGACAGTTAACCCATAATGCCAAGCGGCTTGTAGGGCACGCTGGGAAACACGCTTTTGATTTTCGTTTGATCGTGGCGGCGCACCAACACTTCGTCAGCACACGGCGATGATACGTTCTTACAAACGGCGGCAGATCAGAGGTAACGGTTCCAGTGACGCGACCGTTGCCGGGGTACGCCGAGGACTCGAAAATGCTGATGCTGCGGCGGGCTGCAAAAACAAAACCCAGGGCAACGGAATTGCCCTGGGTTCATTTTCAAGCGAACTCTCGTGCCGGTTAGAAATTCACCTTGGCGCGAATGCCAACCGTACGCGGATCCGGCAGGTTGACCAGCAATGTATCTGGCGGTGCCGCCGTGTTGAAGCGCGCCTGCTCGACAGTTCCTGAATCGCGCAAAGCCGATTTGACGGTGCGGTTATCAGTCACGTTGTCGACATAGAACAGCACTTCCCACTGATCCCTGGTCACGCCGACGCGCGCGTTCAACAGCCAGTAACTGCTCAGTGTGCGATTGTTACTAGCCTCGATGAAGCGACGCGATTGGTACCGGCTGTCGCCCTCGATGAACCACTCCGCATCGTCACCCAGCAACGTTGCAGCCGACGCCGTGTAATTCGCCGACATCACCAGGGCATGGCGCGGCGCGCCTTCCAGACGCCGGCCCGTCAATGACGTTGAACAGATCGCCACACCGTTGGACCGCACGACTTCGCAGTTCCCGTTGCGAATGACTTCATTCGACGACGCTGTCAGGTAGTCAAACTTGGTGTACTTCGCATTCAGGTATGTATAGGAGGCCGACAGACGCAGGTTTTCAGTAGCCTGGGCCACGGTCTCCAACTCCATGCCTTTCACCCGTGCCTGACCGGCATTGATGATGCGTGCCGTGTTGAAGTCAGTATTGGGAACAGGAATAAGCGTCGCAACCTGCTTGTCGGTATAGTCCTGATAGAAGAACGCCGCATTGGCGATGAGGCGATTATCGAGCCATTCGGTCTTAGCACCCAGTTCGTAGACCCACAGTTTCTCGGCTGCGTATTGGAACTCGCTG
>JAEUKL010000392.1 GCA_016793005.1 Rhodospirillaceae bacterium
CCCATCTAAGGCACGGAAAGTAAACATTTTTTCCGGCTTTTCCCGGGGCGGATTTAAACGTTTCTTAAGGCTTCCCCGGCAATTTTTGCCTGGGCCAAACCGCGAGTCGATTTTGGGCCCACGCAAAACGCTAAGGCCACATGAACAAACCGCCTGAAAGCTCAACGCCTTCCGATGCGCCAGCCACGATTGCGGTGGCGCTGGAAGAGCAGCCGGACAACGCCGCGCCGATCATCACGGCTAGCGGTAAGGGGTTTGTGGCAGAGCAGATTTTACAGATCGCGTTCGCCAACAACGTCAAAGTCCGCACCGATGCCGATCTGGTGCAGGTTCTGGCGGCGGTAGATGTCGACAGCGAAATTCCGACCGAAGCGTTTGCCGCCGTCTCTGAAATTCTGGCCTACGTCTACAAGGCCAACGGTCAGCAACCCCCGCCTCCGTTCACATCAAAGCAAAGCCCGGACAAATAAGAAAATGAGCCCCAATCACACGCCCGAGACCGCTTTGAGCGAGATCGAGAAAATTCACGCAGTGCTCAGCACGGCGCGGCGCTGGACCAACGAAGGCCGCACCATTGATCTGAGTGCCGTTGATGCCCGCATTCGTACGTTATGCACGGCCGTTGAAGGACTGCCGCAAACGCAAAGCCGCGCACTGGCCCCGGCTTTGACGGCACTGCTGACCGAGTTCGACGCCCTGGGCAAGGAGCTAAGCGAACGCTTCGCCAGCATGCCCAGCTTGAATGATCTCGCGTCGGCCAAGGATGCCGCGATGATCTATGGCGCGGCCACGAAGCACTTCCCCTAAGACAGGCTAGGCCCCTTCCCATGGACAACACGACCTACATCCGGTTTTTCCTGGCCCTTGTCATCGTACTGGGGCTGATTTTCGCGCTGACATGGCTGCTGAAGCGCTTCGGCATCGGGCAAAACCAAATGGGCGCGCTAGGCCGCAAAAAACGCCTGCGCACGGTTGAAAGCACCTCGCTGGATGCGCGCCACCGCCTGGTTCTGGTCCGCCGCGACAATGTGGAACACTTGCTGGTGCTAAGCCCATCGTCAGCCACCGTGATTGAGAGCGCCCTGCCCGCCCCAGCCGAGGAAGCGGCCGGCGAACTGCCGTCGCTCGCGGCCAGTTTCAAATCCATGCTTTCGTCATCGCAAGCTCAGCCGAAGGATACCGCGCCATGATCGCGCACCTGAAAAACCGTCGTTTATGGACACTGCTGGCAACCGCGCTGGTTGCAGCAGTTGCGTTGCTGCCGGCCGATGCTGCCGCGCAAAGCCTGTCGATCAATCTCGGCGGCGGCTCGGACCAGGGTTCGACGACCACGCGCATTGTTCAACTACTGATCCTGATGACCGTCCTAAGCCTGGCCCCTGCCATCATGATGATGGTCACGGCCTTCACGCGCATTGTGATCGTGCTGTCGATTTTGCGCCGCGCGCTTGGCACCAACACGGCTCCGCCCAACATCGTCATGACGTCGCTGGCGATTTTCATGACGATCTTTATCATGGCCCCCACCTTCCAAGCGTCGTGGGATACGGGCGTGAAACCCATGATCGACGGCAAAATCACAGAGGAAGTGGCCTTCGAGCGCGGTGTGATTCCGTTCCACAATTTCATGATGAACCATGTCCGCGACAAAGACCTGGAACTGTTCATGAACCTGTCGAAGAGCGACAAAAACATCACGCCCGAGCAAACGCCGCTGCAGGTGCTGGTGCCGGCCTTCATGATCTCGGAGCTTCGCCGCGCCTTTGAAATCGGGTTCCTGATCTATGTGCCGTTCATCATTATCGACATGGTCATCGCTTCGGTGCTGATGAGTATGGGGATGATGATGCTGCCGCCGATGATGCTGGCCCTGCCCTTCAAGCTGATTTTCTTCGTCCTGGTGGACGGCTGGTATGTACTGGTGGGCAGCTTGGTGCAGAGTTTCGGGCCGAGTTAGAAACTGGCTCGTATTTCACAACAAAAAAAGGCCGGGATATTTCCCGGCCTTTTTTATTCAGCTTGGTTTCGCTTACTTAATCAGTTCTTCGGCGATCTGAACCGCGTTCAGGGCAGCTCCCTTCAACAGCTGGTCGCCCGCCACAAAGATGCTGATGGACTTGCCCGACGGATCGCTGACATCCTGACGGATGCGGCCCACCAGAATGTCGAACTGGCCTGATGCGTCTTTTGGCATGGGGAAGTAGTTTTTCTCGATGTCGTCGACAATCTTCACGCCCGGCGCAGTCTTCAAAATCTCGCGCACTTCGTTGGGCGAAATCGGGCGCTCGCACTCGAACGTGATCGATTCAGCATGGGCGCGGAACACCGGCACGCGAACACACGTCGCTTGAACACGAATGGCTTGGTCGTTGAAGATCTTCTTAGTCTCTTGGATGACCTTGGTCTCTTCGTCGTTGTAGCCCGTGGCCGGATCAATCTTGGTATTGTGGCTAAAGAGGTTGAACGCATACGGGTGCGGCAGGACCGTATTTTTGTACTCTTTGCCTTCCAGATAGGCTTGGGTCGACGCACGCAGCTCTTCCATGGCCGCAGCACCAGCGCCCGAAGCCGCCTGATAGGTCGAGATAATCAGGCGGTTGATGCGGTTGATCTTGTGGATCGGCCACAGCGGTGTGATGGCAATGATCACCGAGCAGTTCGGGTTCGCGATGATGCCTTTGTGCTTGGCGATCTCACCGGCGTTGATTTCCGGCACCACCAGGGGCACATCCGGGTTCATGCGGAACGCGGATGAATTGTCGACCACCACGGCGCCCGCCTTCACGGCATGCGGAGCGAACTCTTTGGAAATGCTGCCGCCGGCCGAGAACATGGCAATGTCCACGCCCTTGAAGCTATCGGCCGTCAGTTCCTGAATCACAATGTCTTTGCCGTTGTACTTCTGGGTTTTGCCGGCCGAACGGGCCGACGCCAGCAGACGCACTTCCGACACCGGGAATTTGCGTTTCGTCATGCAATCCATGAACTCGGCGCCGACAGCGCCTGTTGCACCGACAACGGCAACGACAGGGTTCTTGGAGACAGATGAAGCCATGACACAATTTCCGGTTAGAGATGAATAATGGCCTCAAAATTGGGGCCGCGCGCTTCTAGGGCGGCAAGGACTGCTGAGTCAACGCCAGAATCGCCGCAAATACGGCCAAAATCGCGTGAAAAGCGCCTTTAATTGATCGCGCTGAGGGGTTTATCGCCGATCATGTCTTTGTATTCGACGATAAAGGATTTGAAATTCTTGGCCTGCTCGATCTGGCGGCGCACGGCGGCTGGATCCATCATCCCGCCTTCGCGCGGCGTGGTCATGAGATCGAACGGGTCCTTATAGGGCGTTTGCTGCATGGCTGCCAAATAGCGCGACCGCAGACGGGAAATGGTGCGCTCGTCACCCGCGAGGGTCAGGGCCGTCGCCCAATCCAGCACCAAGCGCGCATTGGCATCGCTGAGCGAGCCCGCACCCGGCTCGGGCACGAGGTCAGCAATCGCCTTCGCAGCATTCGGCCAATCCTGGATACGCCAGTAAATCTCGGCGCGCAGTTGCTTGGTTTCTGCCGTCGTATCCGCCCCCAGCAGCATCACGGCGTCTTCAGCACGGTCGAGGTCGGTTAGCGCGCGGGCTTCAAGGCGGCGACGCTGCGATTGCAGATCAGACGGCGCATCAGGCACCGCGGTTTCGCGTAAGGTATCCAGTGCTTCTTTGGGTTTGCGGTTCAACAACTGCACTAAGGCCAAGCGGGCGCCAATGCGCGCGCGTTCGATACCGACAACGCGGAATTCAACTTGGCGCTGCAACAGAATAGCGGCCTGGTCCAACAGGTCGATAGAGACCAATCGATCCGCCAGCTTGCGGATCATCTCGTCGCCCTTCTCGCCTGCCGGCAGAAGCGCGCGGAACTCATCGAACAGACCAATCGCCTGAACCGGTGTCAGCTTGTCGGCAGCACCGCCCAGGTAAAGCTCTTCGAACATGGCGGTCATCTTATCGCCGGCTTTATCGACGCCTGCAAAGTCGCGGAAGTACGATGTGGCCAGCTTTAAGGTCCGCAACGCAGAGCCGTAATCTTTCTTCTGGGCGTAAAGTTCAGACAAGCGCAGCAGGAAACCCAGTTCGATATCGTCACCACGCCAGCGGTAGCGCAGTTTTTCGTAGTTCTCGATCAGATCGTCGATGGGTAGCGTGCCGAGCTGGTATTCCAGTTCCATACGGTCGCGCATGCCCAGCACCTGATACAACAGGCTCGGGCTGTTCTCAGCCTTGCTGTACTGCTCCAACGCAACACGCAACTCGCCGATCTTCTGGTTGAGCTTGCCATCCAGGTAGTCGATGGCTGCCTTTTCCGTCGGGTTCGGGTTATCGCGACGGATCATATCCAGGAAGCCCTGCGCGCCGAAATCATCCCCGGACGCAATGGCGGCTTCCGTGCCCATCAAAGCCAGTTGTGTTTTCACGGTGTGCGGATAAGCACGGATCGTGGCGCCGGTTTGAATCAATGTCTGGGCCTGACTTTCAGGGGCTGCCACTTTTGAGCGCGCCGCCGCCAGCCAGAACCGCGCATCTTCTTCGTTCGCAAGCGTGAAGTGGTTCAAGTCGTCGGACGCCTCTTGATAACGACGCATCATCAGGTTGGTTGCACCGCGCAAGGCGCGATAAGGGCCGGTATTTTCAACTTCAGCATCTGTCGACGCCATCACGCGCAGAATCCCAAGGGCTTCAGCGTAGAAGCCGTTGATGAATTCGAAACGCGCAAAGCGCAGCCGCGCTTCCTGCTTCGTCGCGGGCGCTTCTTCGGCCACCGCAATTTGCAGCGCCTGCTTGTTCAGCATGTAGTCCTCACCCTTACCGATCTGCCACTCCGACAGATTGAGGATGCGGTTCATATCTTGCTTCTGGACCATGGTGCCGGTCGAAGCCGCTGCAGCCTTGGACAAGGCCATGCCGCCGTCGACGTCGATATCGACGCCATTCCGGTTCGCCAGTGCGCGCACGCCATCTGATTTCGGGATCACGACCACGCCTTGCGCTGTCACCGGCAAGTCGACATCCGGGAACGAACGTTCCGGGAAGACGCCGTAGCCCAGCGGAATCACCGGGATCACGATGAAGTAATCGCCTACTTCCGGATCATCGAAAGCCACAGTGCGGCCTGCTTCGGTGACGGGCAGGAACAAATTGGGCTCGGGGCGATCCAACTGCGGCTGCACATCAATGGCGCGCGTGGGGCGCATGGGCAGCGAGCGGAAATCCAATGTCCAGTTCAAACCATCGCGGCGCATGGACGGATTAATATCGGGTTGAGTCACCATGCGGAGAATGGTGTTGGTGCGGTACGGCAACTGCTCGACCAATGTAATGTACGGTGCCCCGGCCTTGGCCAACGCACTGACATCGACCTGCTTATAGCGGTCGAACACGACCCAAAGATAATCGGCACGGCGGAACACAGCAGCGGCAGCGGGTTCATCAAACCCAATCGTCAGGCTGATTTCGGCCGGGCGCGCCGATAACGGATCGACGTTGCGCTTGTCCTCGCTGGCAGTGCGCGTCAGGCGGCGGCCCTGTTCATCTTCTTCGGCTTTCTCGGTGATGTCGCCAGCCATGGCACGCACAGCGTCGGAAGGCTTGCGGTTGGCATCACGCGGCGGAGGCGGAGCCGTCGGTTTTTGAGTTTGGGCTTGCGTAGCGGCACCAGGCACAGCTTTGGCAGGCTGGGTCGGGAGCAACGACGACGAACTGGCCTGACGCGTTTCCATCGCCTGTTCGGCGGCGGCCACTGCGCTTTGTGACGGCTGGCGTTGCTGCGGTTCAGGTTTGCCGACGATGTCGATCACGACAGCATTGGCATTGGTGAAGTTGCGAACCTCGCTGCCGGCCGCCAGCGGAATACTGACAATGCTTTTACCGTTCTCGACCGTAACCGAGGCATTCTTATTGGCTTCGGGCAGGACGCTGCGCAATTTCGCCTCGTCAATCGGCGCAGCTGCATCAAACACAATCTCGGCACGGTCGCCTGTCTTGTTGATCTTGAAGGTTGGGCGTTGCGACCACTCGAAAACGACGCGGAAATAATCAGGATGCGTGCCGGTCCGAATGTTCACCGGCGGCAACGTCGCCAATTGAGCACGTGGCGTGGGTGCGACAGGCTGCTGAGCGGCAGCTTGCGCAGGCGCCGCAGCCGAAGCAGGCGGACGATTGCGTGGTTCGAAATCAGTCTGCACCGACGAGCGCGGCACAACCGCCTGGGGCGGGCGCTGCTGCGCTGCCGTTTGCGCGCCGGACTGGGCGGTAGGCGCCGGTGCCGTCGTCTGTCGTGCGCCAGACTGAGCAGGCTGCGCAGCCGCTTGAGTTTGTTGCTGGCCCGCGGGTTTCGCCTGCGGCTGCTGGGCCGCCGCCACATTTTGTGCACCCTGCTGCAAATCAATCACGACGGCATTGCCCACGGTGAACGTGCGCATGGTTACGTCAGGGCGTAAAGGGAAGGTCGCGGTACGGCCATCGGCGCTGAGGAAACCGCTGGTCACATACGGGCCCAGTTGCTGCTGCACCGAATTCAAGTCACCTGAAATCGGGCGCTCGAACTGAACAATCAACTGGCCGTTGACCACCGCTGCCGAATAGCGAACGGGGTCGTTCCAATCAAAGACAATGCGGCCGTACTGGTCGCGCTGCGCGGCGCGCACGCCATCGGCCAGAGCGGCTGTGGCATACACCGACGCCCCCAGCGCCAGCACGGCAATGCCGGCGGCACGCAACAGTTTGACCAAAGCGGAAGCGCGGCTCACGGCATGCGCTCCTTTTTCGGTCCCGGACCTGATTGCTCAAGATCCTTATGTTGGGGGTCAGCCATAATCATAATTTCAATCGTGTTGTTCGTCCGTTCGCCCGCCGGCATCTGCGCCAACGTTGCAATCGGGCGATCATATCCTGCGTCTTTCAAGGTCGCGGCAATCACGTTCGCCTGAACCAGGCCCTGCGACCAGCTTTCAGCGGTGTCACCCGCAGCCCCCACAACCGCAATCGGGTTCTGGATATTGGCCAGCACGCCACTCAGGTCAAACAGCGCGGGCATGACCGATTTCGGCACGACACGCCCATTGCCCGACAGGGCCCCCGGCAAGGATACCACAAGCGCCCGCTCGGTGGAGCGGAATTGAAGCTTTTTAAGGTTGGGACTTTGGGCAATGGCCGACTTCAGCGCAGCACCCAAGTAGGTCATGTCATCGACATTATCGTCGTTTTCCTGCACGTAGGTCCGGGAATTGACAAAGCTGTCATCGCCTAGCGCGCCGGGCTTGAATTCCTTGGTCGTCGACTCAACGATTTGCGCATAACGCTGCGCATCAGGTTGCGACATCGCGAACATCAACACAAAGAACGATAACAGTAGAAACACAAGATCGACGAACGTGATCAACCACGGCGGCGTCGGCGATGGTTTGACGTTGGATAAGGCAGCGGCACTCATGGCGCCCCCACCCCGGCATCGCCAGCCACATCATCCGTCAGCACTTGGAAACTAAAGGTGACATTCCGCGGCATGTCAGTACGGGCGGCGTCACGGCCGGCCGCATCCGACATCAGTCCCACTGCAAAAGTGGTGGCGCGGAAATCACGGCGCAGCAAGTCTTCAGCCAAAGCGCCGGCCTGCTTGATGATCGGTCCGGTATGTTGCGTATCTGCATCAAGCGTGACGATCATCTCATAGCGAAAGCCTTCGGCAGGCGCGTTTAAAATTGCGGCAATACGGTTCAGCACCGGCAACGATGCACGCAGCAATTCCGTATCAGGCTCGAAGAACGCGGCCATCGGCGTTGTCACAGAAAAGCGGTCGCCCTCATTGCGAACGACGATATCCTCACCGTCCAGAACCGAGGCAAATGCCGTGGACACCGAAGTGCGCAGCGCATCTTGTGCTGCCGATTTTGCAACCGAGGTCACTTCCAGGTTTGTCGGCACTACAATCTCATCGCCGAAAGACTTGTGCACACTGGCCAGCACATTGCGCGTGAGCTGCACGTCGCTTGTCGCATTCACGTTCAGCACGACGAAGAACACGATCAGCAGAAGGTTGAGGGCCAGCAGCAGCAACAGGGTCGGGCTTTGGTTGCCGAGCAGTCGCACGAAGGGGCGCGCTGGTGCGCGGTCGGTAACTGAATCCCCAAAGAAGGTGCGCTCGATCATCTCGGCAGGCACACTTTTTCCACTTTCGGCAGGTACACCTGCCGGCCTATTTTGATCGAAGCTAGATAACAAAGATGAATGGGTGGTTAAGGCTTTGAAACGTAATGATTCCATCCGTTTCAAACTGACCGGTTTTCAGGCCGGATTTAGCCTTCGCCCCCGGGCAACTTCCGGCGGGTCGACATTTCCTCGGTCAGGGCGCGGGCCTTGTCGGCCTTCATGAGCGACAAGATGGGGGCCACTTTGGCCTCTTTCATGCTGGTCACCACCGGCACCAGGATGCTCATGTCCAGGTCATCAAAGATGCGGGCGGCATCTTTGGGCTTCATGGCCGTGTAGATCTTCACCAATTGCTCGATTTCAGCTTTCTTCTTGGCGTCGTATTGCTGGACGAGCGCTTGCAACTGCTTCTCAATTTCCTGCATCTGCCCGATTTTCTGATCCATGCGCTGCTCAGCCGCCTTTAGCAGGCTTTCTTTCTGAGTAAGCTCGCGCTCACGCGTCTCGATCTGCTGGCGGCGCTCGGCCAGACGTTGCAGGGTTTCAATTTCAGATTTGGTCAAATCCGACGGGTTCAGAACGCCAGGCTTCGCGCCACCAGCGTTGTCGGCATTCTCCTCTGCCGCCCCATCACCTTCGTCCCCGTCTTTGGCGGCATCCGCGGCCGGAGCTGCAGGTGTAGCGGGCTGCTGCGCCTGGGCTAAAGCGGTTTGACCGACGCCGAGAACACTCCCACCGCCGGCATGGGTAAACTCGGTGACCACACCCTGAATACGAAAGCCCAGCATACATACGGTCGCCACAATGACGGCCGGAAGAATGCGCAAGGTCGGGCCACGATTGGCATCGTCGCCGACAGTACGATCTAGCTTGGGACGAGGCTTACGGGCGGGCGCGGGCATCGGAACTCTTTACGTCAAAAGCGAATGGCAAAATCTCAGCAGCAGCGTTTTAGCGTGTCGATTGCAACGCTTTCAACAATTCACGCTCAGCTTCAGAACGATCATCGGTCAGGCCCAGTTCATCGGCGATGGAGCGACGCTGCGGGCGCGCAGGCGCCGCCGCAGGCCCAGATTGCGGTGTCTGAAGTTTAGGATCAAGACGGGCTTCGGCTGCGCGCGCTTCCGCGCGGGCCGCATTCAAGGCGTTACGCAAATCCGCAGCCGTATCATCCAAGGGCTGAGGCTTGACCGGCCCTTGCGGCGCTAGTCGCGGCTGCAATTGTTCAGGAGCGGGCGGACGCAAGCCGCCTGCCAATGTGGGCGAGATCGGGCCCGGGGCCGGCGCCGCCTGAGGCTGAGCCGCCGCTGCACCAAAGGCCGCTTCACTGCGCGCGACACGCACGCCGGTTTCCAGTTTGCCGGCCATTTCCTCGGCCCGTTCGATCATGAAGGCCAAGTCGTCGCGCAAGGCTTGCGCCTTCTCGACGCGGTCTTTCAGCGCCATGCTGGCTTCGTTGGTGGCTTTTTTGAGTTTCGGAATGCCCGCCTCGGCGCGCAAGGTCGCGTCATTGAAGTTGGCGACAACCTTCGCCAATTCGTCGCGGGATTTGCGCAAAGCCGACAAGCGGCGGTTCAGGATAACGGCAAAAATAATAGTCGGGATCAGAAGCGCGATCACAAGGAGGTTCAAAATCGTTTCCAAGGTCATGTCTATCTCCCGCAGCCGGAGCCGGCCGGATGATCACTTAATTTTAGCGCTTCGCTGCGTAAACGCCAATCGGCACAACGCAGACAATCGTCACGCCTGCACCATGACCGCAAGGCCCATAACATTCGGTTAAGAATGCTGAAGGACCCGCAGCCAATGCGCTATTAACTGCTTGTATTTTCAGACGTCGTCTTGCGCCGGTGATCGACGCGAATAGCAATATTGTTGCCGCGCCGGCCCATCTTCCCGATGAACATCGGCAAATCGCCGCAGCGCAGTTCGACGGGCGAGTCCGGTTTGGCGTTCAAGAGGAACTTCGAGCCTACCTGGAAGTCAAGCACACGGCTGAGCGGCATGATCTGGGTATCCAGTACCGCTTCCAAATCGACCTCGGTGAACCACATTTCTTCGGCCAAGTGCGTTTCCCAGATCGAGTCACGGCCGAACTTTTCACCCATGAACATCTGCAACAGCAGTTCACGGACGGGTTCCAGGGTGGCAAACGGGATCAGAATTTCAAGACGGCCACCGCGATCTTCCATGTCGATACGCAGGCGCGCCACGATACAGGCGTTCGAGGGCTGCGAAATAGTCGCGAAACGCGGGTTTGTTTCCAGACGGTCAAAACGGAATGTGACCGGCGACAACGGATCGAACGCCGCCGACAAGTCAGCCAGCACGACGTGGATCATGCGCTCGACGAGTGTACGTTCAATAGTGGTATAGGGGCGGCCTTCAACGCGCATCGCGGCTGTACCGCGGCGGCCACCCAAAAGCACGTCGACGATCGAATAGATCATCGAAGAGTCGACCGTCATCAGACCATAGTTATCCCACTCTTCGGCCTTGAACACGGTCAACATGGCCGGCAGCGGGATCGAGTTCAGATAGTCGCCGAAACGCTGCGAGAGGATGTCGTCCAGCGACACTTCGACGTTGTCCGACGTAAAGTTACGCAAAGAAGTCGTCATCATGCGGACCAGGCGGTCGAACACGACTTCGAGCATCGGCAGGCGTTCATACGATACCAAGGCCGAGTTTAAGATAGCTTGGATGCCGGACCGCTGTTCGCCGTCTTCGCCGGCTTCATCGAAGCCGAGCAAACTGTCGATTTCGTCCTGGTTCAGAACGCGCGTGGAATCACGGCCGCCACCGCCACCACCGCCGCCCGCCATATCATCGGCCGCGGGGTCACCACCGCCCAGCATGGCCTCCCACTCGGCGGCCATCGCATCGGCTTCTTCTCCGCCGCCAGCCGCTTTCGACTCTTCGGTCTCTGCTTCAGCGCCGGCATCGGCCATCGCTGCTGCCAAATCGTCGTCGGTTGTTTCGCTGGGTGACACCATCGGTGCGCCTATTAGAACCTAAGGGCCTACTGAACGATCATTTCTTTAAACAGTACGTCTTTGACCTGCGCCGGACGCACGGCCGCATTCACGCGGCTGAGTAATTCCTCGCGCAAGCGGTACATGCCCGCCGCACCCTGCAAGTCTTCAAGACGCAATTCACGCAAGTAGACTTGGAAGTTATCGACAATGCGCGGCAAAACCGTTTCAACGCGGTTGATGTCTGTTTCAGCCGACAGCTCCAGGCTGACGCGCATTTTCAAGAAATTACGTTTGCGACCGGGCGTATTCAGGTTCACCAGCATTTCAGGCAGATCGTAGAACACGGCGCCCGTCGCTCCAGGGGCCGCAGGAGCCGCTGCAGGCGCACCTTCAGCCGGCGCCGCAGCACCGCCGCCGCCGCCTTCCGCCGCAGCTTGTTCTTCGGCTTTCTCGCCGGTGATCATCGCAATCAGCGGATCAGCCAGACCCGAGAAGTAAGCCGCAACCGCACCGCCGATCACCAGGACCAGCGGAATGACGATCATCAGCAGCAGTTTCTTTTTACCGCCGCCTCCGCCGCCGCCTTCGAATTCTGGTTCGGCATCGCCTTCAAAATCTTCGTCTTGTGACATGGCTTCTTCCTGATGGAGGTAAACCCACCCCCGGCCAATTCCGGTTGAGCCGCGCTCGGGGCGGCTGATCCGGATTTCACCGGAAAAACTACGGGAGCTCGGTTAATAATATATGAGTGCACGGCCAAAGGCTTAACGGCTCGGGCCTTGGCTCGGTTTAATTCTGTAGCGAATGAACCTGCGCCAACCCAGCCCCCCCCTGCTCCTGGCAGCCCCCGCCAATCCCAGGCCAAAGGCGCAGTTCCGGCAACCTTTGCCCACCGGGCGCGGCAAAAAGCCGATCCTACCGGGAGGCCAATAGCTCTCAGAATCAGAATAAATAATTGATTATATTATATAATTAGACTTGGCATGGGATGTGCATATACATGACCAATCGAGCGCACAAAACAAACAGCGCAGAGAAAAGGCCATGGATAATACGACGTACATCGCGCTATCGCGACAGATGGCGCTACAAAATCAACTCGAGGTTGTTGCCAACAACCTCGCGAACGTGAATACGACGGGCTTCAAAGGCACCGATACGTTGTTCGCGCAGTATGTTTTTAAGGTCGACCAGAACGAACGCGCCTTCAAAGACAAGGTCGCATTCGTCCACGACTTCGGCTTGGTGCGTAACTTAAGCCAAGGTGCTTTGACCTACACCGGCAATACCTACGATCTGGCGCTGCAAAGCGACGGCTATTTCGTGGTGCGCGGCAAAGGCGGGGTCGAGAACTACACCCGCGCCGGTAACTTCACCAAAAGCTCGGAAGGCTATCTGGTCACGATGGAAGGCCGCTTGGTGCTGGGTACCAACAGCGCACCCATCAGCATTCCAGACGACGCAAAAAATGTCGTGGTTCAGGGCGACGGTACCGTTGCCGAGCAGGGCGGCCGCACCTTCGGTCAGCTTCGTATCGTTCGATTCGATGATCCGCGCAAATTGAAACAAGTCGACGGCACGGCGTTCCGCGCCGACGTGGGCCAACAGGCCATTGAATCGACCCGGGCCAAAATCGCCCAGGGCGTACTTGAAAATTCCAACGTCTCGCCCGTCAGCGAAATCACCCGCTTGATCTCGTTGAACCGTGCGTATCAAGAGACCGCGAAGATGGTCAGCCAAGAAGACGAGCGTAAACGTAAAGCGAACGAAGTTTTCACCCGCCAGGCTGCGGCCTAGGCGATCCGATTGAAGTGATTGGGAAGAGCAGAGAATAAAGGAACAAGGCCATGAGTATCCGCGCTCTCAACATTGCTGGCACGGGCATGTTAGCCCAGCAAACGAACGTCGAAGTTATTTCGAACAACATCGCCAACATGAACACGACGGCGTATTCGCGCCGCCGGACAGAGTTCAACGACTTGCTGTACCAAGATTTGCGTCGCGTGGGCTCCACGTCGTCAGACGCCGGCACGATCGTCCCCTCGGGCGTTCAACTTGGTCTCGGTGTCAAAACCGCAGCCGTGTACCGCATTACCGAGCAGGGCAGCTTGCTGTCGACGGACAATCCGTTGGACGTCGCCTTGCAAGGCAAAGGCTACTTCCAGATTCAGCTCCCCTCGGGCGAGACCGCGTACACACGCGATGGTTCATTCCAGTTGTCGGCTGATGGGCAAGTCGTGACGCACGACGGCTTCCTGGTCGATGGCTTGCAAGCCATTCCCGTGGATGCGGTGTCAATCTCGGTGAACCCGCAAGGTGAAGTGTTCTATACTCAGGATGGCGTGATCGATCCGCAGTCGGCTGGCCAGTTCCAGATTTCGACCTTCGCCAACGAAGCAGGCCTGGATGCCATCGGCGACAACCTGTTCCTGGAAACGCCTGCGTCGGGCAACCCGACCACCGGCATTCCGGGTTCGCCGGGCTTCGGCACGGTGCTGCAAGGCTTTCTGGAAACGTCGAACGTCAACGTGGTTTCGGAAATCACCGAATTGATCAGCGCGCAGCGCGCTTACG
The DNA here is from genome assembly GCA_016793005.1 of Rhodospirillaceae bacterium. Taxonomy (GTDB): domain Bacteria; phylum Pseudomonadota; class Alphaproteobacteria; order Rhodospirillales; family Rhodospirillaceae. Next base: position 13,747 of record JAEUKL010000392.1, read on the forward strand.
AAATGAACTCTAAGGTCGTGCAGACCGCTGATGAAATGTACTCCACCGTGACACAGATGATTGCTTAGTAAAGTTGTTGATTAGGGGCGTGACTATGACGCTGCATGTTGCACATCGTTTCGGGTTCCTGACGTCGGGCGTGATTCTGGCGGGTCTGTTTCTGACAGCCGCCAGCACGTTCGCCGCAGACTTAGGTACGGATACGCCGGCCACCGCGATTACACCGCTGCCGGTGCAACTGCAGACGTCAATTACAGTTGACGACGACCTGATCAAACTCAGCGACATCTTCTCGGGCATTCCCGCCTCTGCCGACAAGCCCATCACGGAAGCGCCGCGCCCCGGCCAGCGCATCATGCTGACGGCAGACTGGCTGCAAGCTGTCGCGTTCAACAACGGGATCGCTTGGTCACCGGCCAGCAGGTTCGAACGCGCCAGCGTGTTCCGCCCCAGCCAGACAGTGCAGGCCAGTGACATCATGGCGGCGGTGAAATCAGCGCTGTTCAAGAGTGGCGTGCCGGAATCGTACGAGATCAAAATCCGCACCCCGATGTCGACCTTGGCCATTCCGGCCAATGCGTCGAAAGCCATCGCTGTGCGCGATGTAACATACGATGAAGCAGCCAAGTCGTTCAGCGCGCAAGTTGAAGTTCCTGCCGGCGATCCGAATGCCTATTTCCTGCAACTGAAGGGCGACGCCTTCCCAATCGTGAGCGTGCCCGTTCTTAAACAAGCCATCGTGCGCGACACCGTCATTACCGCCGACATGATTCAGATGGTCGAAATGCACGACGCCAAGACCACTGCTGAAACGTTGATCGATCCGAGTATGTTAATCGGTAAGGCGTCAAAAGGTTATCTGCGGTCGGGCCAACCCCTGCGGGCGAACGACGTCTACAAGATCAAGCTGGTGAACGTGCCGGTCCTGCGCGGTGAAATACGCCGCGGCACAAAAATTACCGATGCGCACATCAACTGGATTGAAGTGAATGCCGACGAACTGCCTTCCGATGCGATCATGAATGCCGACCAGCTGATTGGCTTTGCGCCTGTGCGCCAACTCGCCTCTGGCCGCCCCTTACGCATCACCGATGTTCATGAAATCAACATGATCGAAATTCCTGTCGCGGCCCGCGATGTCGTACGCGGCGAGACATTAAGCGCTGACGACATCAAGTGGCTGTCGTTTAACCGCTCCGATATCTCACGCGAGACCATTCAGAATGAAGACGGCCTAGTGGGCTTTATTGTGAACTCAGGCGTGCGCGCCGGTCAGCCGTTCCGCACCTACAGCGTAAAGCGCCCGGTTGTGATCGAAAAAGGTAAAATGGTCACCCTGGTCTACAACGTGCCTGCGATGAAATTGACGGCCAAAGCTCGC
>JAEUKL010000402.1 GCA_016793005.1 Rhodospirillaceae bacterium
GCCGCGCAGGTCGAGCACGTAACCTTTAACGCGGTTGTTGGTGCGTTCTTTGATCTTTGTGACAGCTTCAGACACGTCCGTGCTGGTCCGGATATTGAAGCTGTGAACGTGAATGACGGCTACGTTATTGTCGGTGAGGGTCCAGTCTACCGTATGCGGTACGATCAAGCCCCGCTTGACGGCGAGCGTGAGTTTTTCGCCGGCGTCGGCCCGCACGACGGCCAGGCGTACGGAGGTACCAGCAGGTCCTGCAATCAGGCGGCGGGTGGCTTCCCGCGTCAGGCCTGTCACATCTTTGCCGTCGACTGCGGAAATCACATCGCCTTCGCGCAATCCGGCGTGTCCGGCCGGGCCGTCGGGCACGACGCTGAGGATGTAGGCCCCGTCCACGCGCATGTCATAGTCAATGCCGATGCCGATAAAACCATTTCGGTTGGCACGGTTCACGCCAGCGCTCTGGTTGCCCGAATACCGCGAGTAGGGGTCGATCTGGATCAGCGCGCCATCAAACATAAGTTGATAAAGAATTTCGCGGTTTGCGGTTGCTGCCAGAGATGACGCCCGGCGCGCGGCGTCATACATCGCGATGGTGGCCGTCACCCAGCCTTGAAGGTCATCGCTTTCAGGACGATCAAGGGTCAGCACCGGCGCATTGTCGCGCGTCAGCAGCAGCCGGTCGTGTTCAGCTGTAAACCGATACTCGGGGTCGAGTGTGCTGATGTTGCGCAAGCCCGCGATGAACAACTCTGCGGTCGAGCGTTCGATCAGGCTCTTATCGCGAATTTCGCTGAACCCGGTCTTCAGGACCGCATTGATGCTGCTGCGCTCGAACTGGGCTGCAGTCGAGTTGAGACGCGGCGGCGACGCAGGCGAGGCGCAAGTCGACAACACTGTCGCCGCCGTCAGCAGTGCGGCCAGCCGCGTGTAACGTTTAGCCGCGCTTTTGCTTGGAACGCTTTGATTTCCCGAGGCGCACGTTCTTTGGTCTGCCGCGCTCACCCTGTCTGTGGTGGCCTTGGCGGTGTTTGCCTTGCCGATGGTGTTTACTGTTCTCGCCACGGCCTTGGCTTGCTCCCTCGACGTACGCGAATACGATGCTGCCCGTGATGTCGTCGGTTTCCAGCAACCGCACCACCACCGGGTCTCCTACCCGCAAGACTAGCCCATGGCGTTGGCCGATCAAGCGATGAGACGCTTCATCCAGGTCGTAATAATCACGCGGCAGGTTGCGCATGGGCAAGATCCCATCGGCGCCGGTTTCATCCAGGGTGATGAACGCCCCAAATCGCGTAACGCCATTCACCCTGCCGTTGAACATGGCGTCAATCTTGTTGCCCAGGTAGGCGGCTGTAAACCTGTCTACGGTTTCGCGTTCGGCGGTGGCTGAACGGCGCTCAGTGAACGAGATATGCTCGGTGATTTCGTCCAAATCCGGATCTTTGGTAGGGTCCCAACCGCCTTCGCCCAGCTTGCCGGCGGCAATTAAGGCACGGTGCACCAGCAAATCCGAATAGCGCCGGATCGGTGAGGTGAAGTGGGCATAGCGTTTCAAGGCCAAACCAAAGTGCCCAAGATTATTGTGGCTATAGACGGCCTGTGACTGCGTGCGCAGCACCAAGGTATTGGCCAAGTGCTCGTGGGGCCCACCGCGCACTTTGGACAGGATGCGGTTGAAATCACCCGGGCGCGCCGACCCGGTGGGCACCGGCAATTCAAGTGATCGCAAGGCTTCGCGCAGGTTTTCCAGGCGTTCCGGATCGGGCGGTTCGTGCACACGGTACACGCACGGATAGCCCGAGCCTTCCAAGCGCTCGGCGGCCGCCACGTTGGCCATGATCATGAACTCTTCGATGAGTTTGTGGCTGTCATAGCGCGCACGGGGCACAACACCGGTGATGTGGCCTTCGGTGCGGTCCACCAGAATTTGCCGTTCGGTCAAATCCAGTTCCAATGTGCCGCGCTTGTTGCGGGCTTCCAGCAGCGCGTGGAACGCGCCGTACAAAGGTTTCAGAATCGACTCGACCAATGAACTTGTAAGATCATCCGGGTGGCCGTCGATGGCGGCCTGCACCTGGTTGTAGGTCAGGCGCGCGACCGAGCGCATCAGCCCGCGTACGAACTTATGGCGCAAAAGTTTGCCGTGCGCGTCGATGTACATGTGTACCGCCATGCACGGGCGGTCTTCCTTGGGTTTGAGCGAGCACCAGCCGTTCGAGAGTTCTTCGGGCAACATCGGCACGACGCGGTCCGGGAAGTATGTCGAGTTCCCGCGCTTGAAGGCCTCTTGGTCCAGCGCATCGCCAGGCCGCACATACCAGGACACGTCGGCAATCGCGACCAGGGTATGCCAGCCGCCGGGGTTCTCGGGGTCGGTGTCAGGCTCGGCCCACACCGCATCGTCGAAGTCGCGTGCATCTTCGCCGTCGATGGTGACCAACGGAATGTTGCGTAAGTCTGTGCGGTCGCCCAAGGGGGCGGCCACGGCATCGCGAGCTTGCTTCTCGGCGGCGTCGGGAAATTCGTGCGGGATGCCTTGGGCGTTAATGGCAATCAGGCTTAGGTTTTTCACCCGATCCATTTTGCCAAAACGTTCGACCACCCTTGCATGCTGCGGGCCGTGATGGCGTGTCTGGATGATTTCCGCTGTGACCAGATCGCCGTGCTCGGCGCCATTGGCGTCCTTGGCGGCTATCGTCACTTCATGACGATAGCGCCGGTCGGTGGGTCGCAGACGCGCGAAACCGCCGGGCAATAGTTCGAAGACGCCCATCAGTTTGCCCGCGCCGGTGGGCATGCGCTTCATCACGCGGGCTTCATAGGCGTTGTCGCCGGCAGGGCTAAGGCGCGCGAGCAGGCGGTCGCCGATGCCATACGCTTTGCCGCGTTCGGGTTTGCCCAGCACCAGAATGGCGGGCGGCGGGGCCTCAGAACTCCAGTTCACGGGTTTCGCAAACAGATCGCCATCGTTGTCGGTGGCCGAGATTTCGATGACATCCACCGGCAGCAGTGCGCCTACATTCTGGAAGCGGCGTTTGCTTTTGGTGACATCGCTGCCCACTTGCAGGCGCTTCATCACGGCTTTCAACGCGATCTTGGCGGGGCCACGCACGTTGAAGGCGCGGGCCACTTCACGTTTGCCGACGGGTCCTTTGGACTCGCGGATGAATTCGAGGATCTGATCCTCGGTGGGGAGGGGAGTTTTTTGTTTTCTTTTACTAAGACGTTTAGGTTCGGACACTTACTTTAAATTACTCTTATGCTTCAGCAGCCTTCTGTGCCTTGGCGCGCCCTTTGGGGGCTTTTGCGGCAGCGGCGACTTTCGCGACACTTGCCTTTGCCTTCGGAGCGGCTTTCGGTTTGGCCGTTTTGGCCTTGGCGCTGGGGGCGGCTGCTTTGCCACCAGACCCTTTTGCGGCTTTCTCAGCCAGCAGTTTAACCGCCTCGTCGAGCGTGATCGAGTCCGGTTCGGTGCCCCTTGGTAAGGTGGCCCGGATGTCACCATGCTGCACATAAGCGCCGAAGCGCCCGGCTTTCAGGGTGACGTTCTTGGTATCATCTGGGTGCGCGCCCAGTACTTTGCCAGCCCCACCACCTTTGGCGGCACGGGCAGCAGCACGGGCTGCACCTTCGGCCAGCACCACGACAGCGCGGTTGATGCCGATATCGAGGACGTTATCGTCGCCTTTGAGCGACTGGAAGCGGTCGCCCAGCTTCAGGTACGGACCAAATCGCCCGTTTCCGGCGATGATGATTTCGCCCGTTTCCGGGTGCGGACCCACTTCGCGGGGCAGGGCCAGCAACTTCAAGGCGCCAGCCAGATCAACGCTGTCGGCGTCAATTCCTTTAGGTATGGACGCGCGCTTGGGCTTAGGCCCTTTGGGGGCCGCTTTCTTGCGCTTCTTCTTGGGTTTGCCTTTGGCGTCCAGTTCCACCGGTTCCGGCTCTACGGGGGCCGGCGGCGGAGGCGGCGGGGGCTCATCGCCACCCAGTTGTACGTAGGGGCCATAGGGGCCCACGCGCAGCGTGACGTTGAAGCCGGTGGCCGGGTCTTGGCCCAGAACCTTCGGGCCGTCCAAAGCGACCGAGCCTTCGCCCGGTTCCGGCGCACCCAGTGGACGGGTGTAGCGGCATTCCGGGTAACGGCTGCAGCCGATGAACGAGCCGAACTTGCCAAACTTCAGACCAATGCGGCCTTCCGAGCAGGCCGGGCACTTGCGCGGGTTCGAGCCGTCGGCCCGTTCCGGGAACAAGTGCGGTTCCAGCATGCTGTCGAGGGCATCGATGACGGCGGTGCGGGTTAAGTCCTTGGTGCCTTCAATGGCGGCATGGAAGTCCTTCCAGAAGTCGGCCAGGACCTTTTTCCAATCCAGCGAGCCGTTGGAGATTTCGTCCAACTGCTCTTCCAGGTTGGCGGTGAAATCGTATTCCACGTAGTGCAGGAAGAAGCTTTCCAGGAAACTCGTCAGTACGCGGCCGCTGTCCTGCGGGATGAAGCGGCGGTTATCCATCTGGACGTACTTGCGGTCCTGGAGCACCTGAATGATCGAGGCGTAGGTCGACGGACGTCCGATGCCTTGCTCTTCCAACGCCTTCACCAGGCTCGCTTCCGAGAAGCGCGGCGGGGGCTGGGTGAAGTGCTGCTCAGGCGTCACTTGGGCGACTGTCGTACCCTGACCTTCGGACATGGCGGGCAGAATGCGCCCAGAGCCTTCTTCCTCGGCTTCAGCAGCCGTAGCAAGTGAAGGTGCTTCCTCATAAACTTCAAGGAAGCCTTTGAAATTAATGACAGAACCATTGGCGCGAAGCTGGACTTTTTCATCACCGGTCGAGATCGTGACGGCCACCTGATCCAGGATCGCGGCTTCCATTTGGCTGGCAATCGTGCGCTTCCAAATCAGGTCATAGAGCTTCAGCTGCTCGGCGTTCAGGTAAGGCTCCATCTCCTTAGGCGTGCGGCGCGGATCGGTGGGGCGCACAGCTTCGTGGGCTTCCTGAGCGTTCTTGGCTTTGGAGGTATAAACCCGGGCTTCCTTGGGCAGGTACTTGTCGCCGAAGGTATCGCCGATCAGGCTGCGCACGGTCTTGATGGCATCGCCGTCCATCTGCACACCGTCGGTACGCATATAAGTGATCAGGCCGACCGTCTCACCGCCAATGTCGACGCCTTCATACAGCCGCTGGGCGATGGTCATGGTTTGGCGGGCCGAGAAGTACAGGCGGCGTGATGCGTCTTGCTGCAGGGTCGAGGTGGTGAACGGCGCGTAGGGGCGGCGTTGCTTGGTCTTTTTATCGACCGCCGTAACCTTGAACGTGCCGGCCTTCACGGCGGCGGCGGCGCGGTTGGCGATCTCCTCGTTATTTAAATCAAACTTATCGAGTTTCTTGCCTTCGAAGTGGGTCAGGCGGGCCGAGAAGGGCTCGGCCTTGTCGGTCTTCATGTCGACGTCGACCGACCAGTATTCTTGGGGCTTGAACTTCTCGATTTCCAGTTCGCGGTCGCAAATCATGCGTAAGGCCACGGACTGCACGCGACCGGCAGACTTCGCCCCCGGCAGCTTGCGCCACAGCACAGGTGACAGGTTGAACCCCACCAAGTAATCCAGCGCGCGGCGCGCCAGGTAGGCATTGATCAGCGGTTGGTCCAGATCGCGGGGATGCGCCATGGCATCCAGGATCGCGTTCTTGGTAATGGCATTGAATGTGACGCGCTTGACCGACTGGCCCTTTTTCAGGGCTTTGCGCTTATTCAGTTCGTCCAGGACGTGCCAGGAAATAGCTTCGCCCTCGCGGTCCGGGTCGGTAGCCAGGATCACGCCATCGGCGCCATCAAGGGCATCAACGATGGCTTTAATGTTCTTCACGGATGAGGGGTCGACGGCCCAATCCATGGCAAAGCCTTCGGCCGGGCGGACGGAACCATCCTTCGGCGGCAAGTCACGGATGTGCCCATAGGAGGCGAGCACATGGTAGTCGCTTCCAAGGTACTTATTGATGGTCTTGGCTTTCGCCGGTGACTCAACGATGACGACCTGCATCGGGCGTCCTACTTCCCAGTTTCTGACGAAGTTCTTTAGGCTTCAGGCTCTTAATTTCGGCGCCACCCGACGCCATCCTGAAGCGGCTTTTTTCTGTGGTAACTCGGAAAAGTTAAGAAATTCAGACCTTTCCAATCCGTGCGACCCGGTTACCCGGTAAGCGCTCCACAGTTCCTTCAAGTTCCATCTCAAGAAGGAGGGGGGTTAACGACGGGGCGGACACTTGGCACTGCCGCACCAGTTCGTCAACTGACACAGGCGTGGGCCCCAAGGCTTGAAGGACCCGGCCCTTCATGGTGTCAGCATCTATCTCTTCATATATTTCAGTATTTTGTGAATCGATTCTATCAATTTGGTTTAGGTTTGAATCTTTTTTCTCGGGCCGCCCGGTGACCTCCAAGATATCCGCGATAGACCGGATCAGGGTTGCTCCGTCCCGAATCAGAGTGTTGGGCCCCTCGGACCTTGGATCGAGGGGGGAACCCGGAACCGCGAAGACTTCCCGGCCCTGGTCGAGGGCCTGACGGGCGGTAATCAGCGAGCCCGATTTCAGGGTGGCTTCCACCACCACGATGCCCTGGCTTAACCCTGAGATGATTCGGTTGCGGCGGGGGAAGTGCCCGGCCTGAGGTTCGGTGGCGGGGCTCAGTTCCGAGATCACGACGCCCGACTTCAGGATCTTCTGGTAGAGGGGCCGGTGCTCGGGCGGGTAAACCACGTCGACCCCAGAGGCGACCACAGCAGCGGTCAGGCCCGTTGAGAGTGCGCCCTCGTGCGCCGCGCCATCAATGCCCCGGGCCAAACCCGACACGACGATAAACCCGGCGTCGGCCAAGTCGGCACTCAGCTTCTTGGCAAACTTCTTGCCGTTCAGGCTGGCGTTGCGGGCACCCACGATCCCGATGCAAGGCTGATGAAGGATGGCCGGATTACCCCGCACCCACAGGACCGGTGGGGCATCTTCGATCTGGCGCAGGTAATCGGGGTAAGCCGCTTCACAGGATGGGATGGCGGTGATGTCGTCGCGGGCGGCGGTGACCAGTTCCCGTTCGATCTGGTCGGCGGCAGGAACTTGGCCAATCTTGGCCTTTGTAGGGATATTGGCGATGGCGGCCTTGGCCGAGCCGTGTTTGGTCAAAAGCTGCTTGAAGGTGATGGGGCCGATGCCGTCGGTGGAACTGAGACGGAGCCAATCGATAAGCTCATCTCGCGTCAGCGCCGTCACGCAGCTTCTTTCTTGGCGCCGATCTTGGGCTCGGTGCCCTTGAACAGGCGGACGATGTTGGCGTGGTGTCTGATCCAGCCCATCACCGCCAAGATGGCAAAGATGCCAGCGGCCATGGGGTAGCCCAACAGCAGCGCATAGAGCGGGGCCATGAGGAGCGCGATCAGAGCTGCGAGCGACGAATACCTATATATAAGCGCGATGGCTAACCACGCAGTCATGGACATTACGCCCGCCACAGGTACGGCAGCCAGGATCAGGCCAAAGGTGGTGGCCACCCCTTTGCCACCCTTGAACTTCAGCCAGATCGGGAAGTTGTGCCCGATGACGGCTCCCAGGCCGGCAATGAGCGCAAGCGCCTCGGTTTGTGGACCTTCGGCGATCAGGCGCACTAAAATAACCGCAATAGCCCCTTTGCCGCCGTCGAGCAGCAAGGTGGCCAGGGCCAAGTCCTTGCGGCCGGTGCGTAAGACATTGGTGGCGCCGATGTTGCCCGAGCCGATAGCGCGAATGTCACCTAAGCCACCCAGCCGGGTAATCACCAGCCCAAACGGGATCGCGCCGAAGGCATAGCCAATCAGGGCTGCGACAATCAGTTCGGTGGTGGGAATGCCGGTAAACATTCTCAGGCCTTGGACTCAAACACTGTGCGACCGTCGATGACCGTGCGTAAGACTTTACCCTGCACAGGCTGGCCATCGAAGGGCGAGTTCTTGGACTTGGATCTGAAATCGTCGGCGACGACCTTCCAGCCCTGGTGCGGGTTGAAGATCACAAGGTCGGCTTTCTGGCCTTTCGCCAGGCGGCCTGCATCGAGATCTAGCAGCTTGGCGGGGGCGAGCGTGAGGCGGCGTAGCACGTCGATCAGTTTCATCTCTTCGGTGTGGTGCAAGCCCAGCGACACGGCCAGCAGTGTTTCCAAGCCGCTGCCGCCGAAGGCCGCTTGGGCAAAGGGCAGACGTTTGGAGTCCTGGTCGTGCGGCGCATGGTCCGAGGCAATGCAGTCGATCACGCCCGTGCGCAGTCCTTCAACAATGGCTTGGCGATCGGCTTCGGTGCGCAAGGGCGGCGAGAGTTTGGCGAAGGTGCGGTAGTCGCCAACAGAAAGCTCATTGAGCGCGAAGTAAAAGGGGGCGGTGTCGCAGGTGACGTTCAGGCCCTTTGCTTTGGCGCGGGCAATAATCTCGACACTTTCAGCCGTGGAAATGTGAGCTGCGTGGTACCGCGCCCCGGTCATCGCCACCAGGCGCAGGTCGCGCTCCAGCATGATGATCTCGGCTTCGCGCGGAATGCCCGACAAACCAAGCCGCGTCGACATTTCGCCCGAGTTCATCACGCCGTTGGCCAGCGACGGCTCTTCGGGGTGTTGGATAATCAGGAAGTTGAAGGTGGACGCGTACGAGAGCGCGCGGCGCAGCACTTGCGCTTCGGAAATGGCCTTGGTGCCGTCGGTGAAGCCAACCGCACCCGCTTCGGCGAGCAAGCCCATCTCGGCCAGCTCTTTGCCTTGCAGGCCTTTGGTGGCGGCTCCGTACACGTACACTTTGGTCAGCGCCTGCAAACGCGCGCGGCGGGCGACGTATTCCACCGTCGCTTCATCGTCGATGATGGGATTGGTGTTCGGCAGGCCCACCATGGTGGTTACGCCACCGGCAACCGCTGCCTCGCCGCCGCTTTTAAGGCTCTCTTTGTGTTCTTCGCCGGGCTCGCGCAGTTGCACGCGCATATCAACCAGGCCCGGCGCCAGGATGTGCCCGCCACAATCAATCACCGCCACGTCTTTGCCGGGCTTGCCATCGAAGACTTTCGCGCCGATGTCGGCGATTTCCTCACCCACCGTCACGAGTTCGCCAGGGCCATCGAAGCCGGACGCGGGGTCGATGATGTGCGCGTTGACGTAGGCAACCTTGCCGGGCTTCGCGACACTCATTTGCCGGCTCCGGCTGAGGTAAAGGCCATGTTGTTTTTCGCCAGCACTTCCAGCACGGCCATGCGCACGGCGACACCCAGTTCGACCTGCTCGCGGATCGCAGAGCGCTCGAAGTCGTCGGCCACGTCACTGTCGATTTCGGTGCCGCGGTTCATGGGGCCGGGGTGCATGATCAGGGCGTCGGGCTTGGCTTGGGCCAGCTTCTGGCGGTCGAGGCCGAAGAACCGGAAGTATTCGCGCACCGAGGGGATGAAACTGCCCTTCATGCGTTCGTTCTGCACGCGCAGCATCATCACAATGTCGGCGTCTTTGAGGCCCTTGCTCATGTCGGTGAAGACTTCGACACCCAGACGGTTCACGCCTGAAGGAATCAGCGTTTTTGGCGCGATGATGCGTACGCGTGCGCCCATGGTCAGCAGCAGGTAAAAGTTCGAGCGTGCCACCCGGCTATGTAAAACGTCGCCACAGATGGCGACGATCAACCCGCTGAGGCGGCCTTTGCGGCGGCGGATCGTGAGGGCATCCAACAAGGCTTGCGTGGGGTGCTCGTGGCTGCCGTCGCCGCCGTTGACGACGCCGCAGTTCACTTTATCGGCCAGCAGTTTCACGGCCCCTGAGTCCGAGTGCCGTACGGCCAGCACATCGGGGTGCATGGCGTTCAGGGTCACGGCCGTATCAATCAGCGTTTCGCCCTTGGCGACCGAACTGGTCTCAACCTGCATGTTGATGACATTGGCACCCAACCGCAGCGCCGCCAGCTCGAACGAGGTGCGGGTACGGGTCGAGTTTTCGAAGAACAGGTTGATGATGGTGCGGCCCTTCAGCGACTCGTTGGTCTTTTTAGACGAACGGTTGACCGCGATGTAGCGCTCGGACAGGTCGAGAAGGTGATTAATTTCTATAGGAGTAAGGCCTTCAATGCCCAGGAGGTGACGGTGGGGGAAGACCTGATCTTTCATAAGGCGGCAACATATTTGCGGGCCCTGGCAGGGTCAAGCACTGAGGCGCAAATGCCTTAAAAACATCTGTGGAAAAGCGGCCTTCGTTCACCCAACATCGTCCTCATTACGTTCAACTGTGCAGCGACTCGTCATTGCGAATGGCCACGTCCACTCATCCGATTGTTCTGGCCGTCAACGCTAGCCCCACGCATTCCATGGCCAAGGGGCCGCAGCTGGCCATCCGGCTTCTGGCGGGGTCGGGTGTGGCGGGTGATGCGCACATGGGGGCGACGGTGAAGCATCGCAGCCGGGTCGCCAAAGACCCTACAGTCCGCAACCTGCGCCAAGTGCATTTAATTCACGCCGAACTGCACGATGAACTGCGTGGCAAAGGATTTGATATCGCGCCGGGCCGCATGGGCGAGAACATCACCACACGCGGCATTGGTCTGTTGGCGCTGCCGACCGGCACACGGCTGCATATGGGCGCGGCGGCGGTGATCGAGATCACCGGTTTGCGCAATCCATGTTCACAGCTTGATAAAATTCAGGCCGGACTGATGGACGCCACGCTGGCGCGGGATCGGCATGGTGAGTTAATCCGCAAGGCCGGCGTGATGGCGATTGTGGTTGCGGGCGGCGACGTTCAGGCAGGCGATGACATTCGCATCGTCTTGCCGCCGGCGCCGTACCAGCCACTCAAACCTGTATGACCAGTTAGGCCGCCTTGGTGATCTTGTCGATTTCAGCACTGACGGATGCACTGGGCCGCCAGCTTGCAGCCTTCACGTTCTCGGCCACTTGTTCGGCTTTGGTCGCACCCGCGATTACGCAGCCGATGTAAGGCTTGCTGAGCAACCAGCCGAACGCCATTTGCAACAGCGTGTTGCCGTTGGCTTTGCTGAGGGCTTCCAGCTTTTCCACCTTCGCCAGTTTCTCTTCATTCAGGAACCGTTCTGCACCGCGGCCAGCCCAGGCGGCGAGGCGCGTGCCTTCGGCCGGCTTCTCATCGCGTTTGTATTTGCCGGTCAGCATGCCGCTTTCCAGCGGGAAGTAGGGCAGGATGCCCACACCGTTCGCTTCGCACGCCGGCACCAGATCGGATTCAATATCGCGCGTCAGCAGGCTGTACTGATTTTGCGCCGAGATGAAGCGGTTGAGTTTGTTACCTGTGGCAATTTTCTCGGCTTCGGTGGTCTGTTTGCCGTCGAAGTTTGAATGCCCGATGAAGCGCACCTTGCCTTGCTTTACCAGGTCATCCATGGCGCGCAGCGTTTCTTCGATGGGGGCCGCCGCATCAGGGCGATGCAGTTGGTAGAGATCGATGTAATCGGTGCCGAGGCGCTTCAACGAGGCTTCGCAGGCGGCGATCACTGCTGCGCGGCCGCCTTTGCTGCATTTGGTGGCAATGATCGCGTCCTTGCGACGCTTGGCCAACGCAGCGCCCAAAAACTCTTCCGACTTGCCGTTGCCGTATGATTCTGCGGTATCGAACAAGATCGCGCCGTGCTGCAAGGCGGCATCGACGACAATTTGCGTGGCGGCTTGGTCCATGCGGCCGCCGAAATTATTGCAGCCGATGCCCACGGCTGGGACTTTCAATCCGCTTTTACCCAGGCTGCGCATTTCCGATGCGGCAAAGGCGTTGAACGACGGTGTTGCGGCTGCGGCCAAAGCAACGGCCGTGGTTTGTGTGAATGCACGGCGAGAGAGGGACATAGGGCCTCCACAGGGTCAAAAAATGAGGGCAGAGAAATAAGGTCTCATCGCTCTATCGGACTTAAGGGCAGGCTGTAAACCCCGGCTGTTGGTCCCCCGCGGGGAAGCCGTTCACATGTGTGTGCTTGTGTCAGTTGTGTGACGGCATGAGGTGTGTGACCGCACCTGGCCCTAAAGCAAAACCCCCGCCGGTGAGGGCGGGGGTTTTGAATTTTAGAGGTCTATGCGGCGCTTAGTTCATCTTTGCTTCCAAAGACGCGGCGGCGGCCTTGAAGATCGGCACAAACTTCTCTTCCAGCGCTTTCTTGTTCAACGCGGTGGCGAAGAAGCGCATGGACAGACAGCCCACCACTTCGTCGTTGCGGCGCACAGGCACGGCAATGGCGGCGGTGCGTTTCAAGCCTTTGTTGTGCGAGTAACCCGAGTAGTACGCATAGCCCTTGGCCTGGATGGTCGGGATGTTCGAGCGGAATTCCAGCACCTGAACCGGCGTGCCTTTCAGCTTGTCGGTGGCTTCGTTCAAGGCCGAGGCGATCAGTTGTTCACGCGTGCCCGGCTGGCTGAACGCCAGATACGCATAACCGGAAGCCGTGGCCAACAGTGGCAGCAGCGTGCCGGTGTTGAAGCGCGTTTCGATCATCGGGCTTTCAAAGTCGCTGGACAGGCGCATCACCAGCGCGGCATGGCGCGGAATGGTGAGGCTGACGGGCCAGATGACATCGCGCGCGAGAGACGAGATGAGCGGCTTGGCATGTTCTTCCACCCAGCCTTGGCCGGCGAAACCTTTGCTGAGTGCGAGCACGTTGGCGGTGAGGAAGAACGCGCCGTTCTGGTTGCCGCGCTCGACATAACCCAACGTGCGGAGTGTTTCGAGAATGCGGAACGCGGTGGCGCGGGGCAGGTCGGTCATGGACGCGATCTGTGCCACGGTCGAGCCGTTGTTGGCGTTTAGCGCATTCAACACGGCGAACGAGCGTACAATGGAGTTGACGGTTTCGGGGCCGGGGCCCGGCAGAGCATCGTTGTCGCCGGCCAATCTTTCACTGGCCAGCGTAAGATTGGTGATGGCCTTCATCGCCGTCACCAGCGGGGCGCTTTGATCTTCAAGCGGCGTGGTTGCTTGAACTGTCGTACGCATGAAAATTCTCCCTCCGATCTGCCTCGTGTGCTCACCATCCGGGCACGACCCGGGGATGCTCACGATCCGGGCCGAGTATGGATACGGCCAGCGATAATTTCCCAATACTATTTTCGTATATCTGATAATATAAACTTATTGCCCACTATTCGGGGGTTTGCTGTGGAATTACAACAACTTAAACATTTCGTTGCAGTTCAAAGGCTTGGCGGCTTTCGCAAAGCAGCGGAGAGCTTAAACATCTCCCAGCCGGCCCTGTCGCAGAGCATCGGCAACCTGGAAAATTCGCTGGGTGTTTCGTTGTTCGAACGCGGCCCCCACGGCACACAGATCACGCCCTACGGCGAAACGCTGACCAAACATGCCAACACGATTCTGCGCGAGATCGCCAAGGCGCGCGAGGAACTGGATGTTTTGAGCGGCCTGCAGCGCGGGCGCGTGAGCTTGGGCGTGCTCTCGACGTTCTCCAGCCACATCGTGCCTGAAGTGGTGTCGACCTTTCTGACCGAGTATCCCAACATCGAAGTCGAGGTGACGGTGCACCTGTGGCCTGAGTTGTCGAAACTGCTGGAAAGCGGCGAACTGGATTTTGTTTTCTCGCTGTGGTCCCCAGAGTTGGAGAAAGGCAAAGACTTGAAAAGCATTCCGCAGCAAACCTGTAGGTCAGTGGTGTATGCGCGCGCCGATCATCCGCTGGCCAGCAAAAAGAATGTGTCGCTGAAAGACATGGCGCAATTCGAATGGATTGTGACCAACCAAGCCATCGCCACCGATTATCTGGCGCTGCGTTTTAATGACGGCGGGCTGCCGTTGCCCAAGATTGCGGTGCGCACCGATTCATTTTCACTGATCCGCGCCATGGTCCACGAGCGGCCATTGCTGTGCATGATGCCCGACAACACCACAGCGGAAGATTTGCAGGAAGGCCTGCTAGTTGAGATCGATCAGAAGCAGATTGTGCGCGAACAAACTACCGCCCTGATCTTCTCGACCCGTATTTCGCTTACTCCGGCGGCGGAGGCGCTTATGAAGGCTTTTCAACGCTATGCGGGGGATTCGAAGGTGACGTGGGCGCGTTAATGGCTCATCAGCAATACCGCACCGCAAGGTGGCCGTTGTCGGCGCGGTGATGCATTATCTGCCCCAGACGCTGTAATCTTTGGGGCCGTAACTTGCGTACAAACGATCACTGCGGTCAGTCGCGTCAACGCATTCGGGGGGAGGCTTTCATGAACACATCATTCAATCGCCGTCAGGTTCTGGCCGCGACAACGGCGTTGGCGGCATCAGCGGCCAGCACAGCGTGGGCTGACGACAAAAAGAAGCAAGACCCCAAAGAAGATGCGCAGCCTGTACCGGGCGCGGTGCGCAGTAAGTTCGATAAAAAATCCACCGCCGAGCAGGTGACCGACGGCATTGATATGAGCGGCAAGACGGTGCTGATCACCGGCTGCAACTCAGGGCTGGGTTATGAAACCATGCGCGTGATGATGTTGCGCGGTGCGCACGTGATCGGCTTGGCGCGCAGCAAAGACAAAGCCGCCGAAGCTATCGCAACGGTTGCCGCCATGCCGGGCATTAAAGGCAAGGCTACGCCCGTGGCCTGCGACCTACAGGATTTCCCCAGCGTCGTTGCCGCCGCCGATGAAGTGAACAAACTTGAAATGCCGTTGGATGTGCTGATGACCAACGCGGGCATCATGGCCTTGCAGCAGTTGGAACAGGTCAACGGCATCGAGAAGCATTTTGTGGTTAACCACCTGGGCCACTTTATCCTGGTCAATCGCTTGATGGAGAAAGTGAAGGCGGCTCCGCAGGGTCGTTTCGTCGTTGTCAGTTCCATGGGCTATCGCTGGGCCCCGGAAAGCGGCATCGAGTTCGATAATCTGGACGGGAAGCGCGATTACCAGCCCAACAAAATGTACGGCCAATCGAAGTTGGCCAACGGGCTGATGTCGCTGGAACTGGCCAAGCGCCTGCAAGGCACCACAACCACATCCAATTCCATTCATCCCGGCGTCATCAACACCAACCTGGGACGTAACTTCCCATGGTACGTACGTGTCGCGGCCAGCCTGATCGGTTGGACCTTCATGAAAACAGTCGAAGAAGGTGCTGCCACGCAAAGCTATGTGGCGACGGCGCCAACGCTCTCCACCACCAGTGGCTTGTACTTTGAAGACTGCAATCCGGTGATCCCGCAAACGGAAGCCATGCAGGACAAAGCGTTGGCTGAAAAGCTGTGGGCGAAATCGGAAGAACTGACCAAGCCCTACCTGCCGCAAGCGGCGGTGTAAAAAACAAGCATCACGGACTCCCGCGTTCGCGGAAGTAACAAGTTAAGATCGTTGCGCTGAATGTTATCCCCGCGAAAGCGGGGATCCATTTTTGTGCTTAACTACCCAACTCATTCTTCAGTATCTCAAGCTCAAGCCATTCTTCTTCGCAGGCAGCAAGTTTGGCTTGGGCTTTCTCAAGTGCTGCGGACGCTTTTGCAAATCCATCGGGGTCTTTGGCAAAGAAATTGGGCGCGCCAAGTTTGTCTTGCAGTTTGGCGATCTCGGCTTCCAAGTCTTCCATGCGGCCCGGCAATGTTTCCAGCGCGTGCTTTTCTTTGAAGCTGAGTTTGCGTTTGGGCGTGGAGGGGGCCAGGGTGGGCGCTTCCACCACGGGCTTCGCGTCTTCGGTTTTCTCGATATTGCGCGCTACTTTCGCAGCAATGCCAGCGCCGCGCTGCGTGACCATGTCTGTGTAGCCGCCGGCATAAACGTCCCACTCTCCTTTGCCGTCACTACAGACGATGGTGGTGCAGGTGCGATCCAAAAAGTCGCGGTCGTGGCTGACGATGAGCACGGTTCCGGTGTAGTCGGCGATCATCTCTTGCAAGAGATCAAGCGTTTCCAAATCCAAATCGTTGGTGGGCTCGTCCAGCACCAGGAAGTTGGAGGGTTTGGCCAGTGCGCGCGCCAGCATCAACCGGCCGCGCTCGCCGCCAGAGAGTTTGCTGACGGCCGTTTTGGCTTGTTCGGGTGTGAACAAAAAATCTTTCATGTAGCCGATAACGTGGCGTTTGCTGTCGCCGATCTGTACAAAGTCAGCGCGTTCGCCGGCCAGTGCTTCTTTCTGTGTCCAACTGGGGTTCAGCATTTCGCGGCGCTGATCCAACGTCACCATTTGCAGGTTGTCGGCGATTTTGATTTTGCCGCTGTCGGGCGCCAGCACGCCTGTCAGAATATTCAGCAGGGTTGTTTTACCTGCGCCGTTGGGGCCCACCAAGCCGATACGATCACCGCGTGCGATCTTGATCGACAGGTCCTTGATGATGACATTGTCGCCATACGCCTTTGAAATGTTTTCGGCATTGGTGATCAGCTTGGCCGAGGTATCGCCCTCAGAGACTGTAAAGTTCACAGTCCCCACTGAGCGCCGGTTGTCGCGGCGCTGCTGGCGCAGTCCCTCTAGGTTCGCCATGCGTTTGACGTTGCGTTTGCGGCGGCCCGATACGCCGTAGCGCACCCAATCCTCTTCGCGCACGATTTTGCGGTCGAGTTTGTGGCGCTCAATCTCTTCCAGCTCCAGGAACTCATCGCGCCAATCTTCAAACTCGGCGAAGCCTTTTTCCACCGTTCGCGTGGTGCCACGATCAAGCCAGACT
>JAEUKL010000003.1 GCA_016793005.1 Rhodospirillaceae bacterium
GCGGTCGACGCTGAAACAGGTGTCGAGGTCAGTATCATCGCCCCGGCCAACGCCACCACCTACACCCTGAAAATGAACGCCATGCGTAAACTGGTGAGCGCGCTGGCCAAGGGCGGTGAGGGACAGGTTGGCCCTGATCCCCGCAAGCCGCGCCGCCCGGGCCGCTACGCCTAAATCACATCAGCGCAGCCGTTTAAGCCCTTACAAACCATCATATTTCAAATGCTTGGCGCACACTGGTGGCCGCCCACAGGATATGGTATCGGGGGCCCGCACTTCACCCAAAGAGGCCGTCCTTCAAGACCATGTCAGACCTTCGCATTGCTCAGCCCGGAGACGTAATCGCCATCGCCAGCGACCATGCGGGGGTTGAGATGAAGGAAACGCTGAAGGCCGAGTTGAGCAATTTAGGCTTTAAGCCTTTGGACCTCGGCACCAATTCGTTGGATTCCGTTGATTACCCCGACTATGGCCATGCCCTGGCCAAAGCGATCTTGGACAAAAAGGCCACGGCGGGTGTTGCGGTGTGCGGGTCGGGCATCGGCATCAGCATTGCCGCCAACCGCCATGCTGGAATCCGCGCGGCCCTCGCGCACGATGAAAACACCGCCAAGTTGTCGCGTGAGCACAACAACGCCAACATTCTGGCGCTCGGCGCCCGCATCGTATCGCCCGAAACAGCCAAGGCTATGCTGAAAACCTTCTTCGCCACGGAATTTGCTGGGGGCCGCCACGCCGGCCGTATCGCCAAACTCGACCAATAAAACACCACGCTAAAAATAAGAATCAAAAGGACCGCTGCCATGGATCAACGCGTACCCTCATCATTCTTCGGCTCATCACTGGCCAAAGCCGATCCCGATGTGTTTGCTTCGGTCGCCAAGGAGTTAGAGCGTCAGCAGACGCAGATCGAACTGATCGCCTCGGAAAACATCGTCAGCAAGGCGGTGCTGGAAGCGGTCGGCAGCGTGCTGACCAACAAGTATGCCGAAGGGTATCCGGGCAAGCGCTATTACGGCGGTTGTGAGTTCGTCGACATTGCTGAAACCATTGCCATCGAACGCGCGAAAAAGCTGTTCAACTGCACCTGGGCCAACGTGCAGCCGCATTCCGGCGCGCAGGCCAACGGTGCCGTGTTTCTGGGCCTTTTGCAGCCGGGCGACACGTTCATGGGCATGGACTTGGCAGCCGGCGGTCACTTAACCCACGGTTCGCCCGCCAACATTTCGGGCAAATGGTTCAAGGTCGTGTCCTACGGTGTGCGCCGCCAAGACGGCTTGATTGACTACGAACAAGTGGAAGCCGTAGCAAAAGAGCACAAACCGAAGTTGATCATCGCGGGCGGCTCGGCCTATTCGCGCATCATTGATTTTGCGAAATTCAGCGCGATTGCCAAATCTATCGGCGCGTACCTGATGGTCGATATGGCGCACTTTGCCGGCTTGGTTGCAGCAGGCCTGTACCCGAGCCCGCTGCCGCACGCCGATGTGGTGACGACGACCACGCACAAAACCTTACGTGGCCCACGCGGCGGCATGATTTTGTCGAACCGTGAAGACATCGGCAAAAAGATCAATTCCGCCGTATTCCCAGGCAACCAAGGTGGCCCGTTAATGCACGTCATCGCCGGTAAGGCCGTGGCTTTGGGCGAAGCCTTGCAGCCGGAATTCAAGACCTATGCGCAGCGCGTCATCGATAACGCCAAAGTGCTTGCTGAGACATTGAGCAAGGGCGGCTTGGAAATCGTCTCGGGTGGCACCGACAGCCACGTGATGCTGGTGGATCTGCGCCGCAAGAAGCTGACCGGGAACGTGACCGAGCATTTGTTAGAGCGCGCCGGCATGACCGCCAACAAGAACGGCATTCCGTTCGACCCGGAAAAGCCGACGGTGACCTCGGGCGTGCGTCTGGGCTCCCCGGCCGCCACCACCCGTGGCTTCGGCACGGCCGAGTTCAAGCAAATTGGTGAGTGGATTGTGGAAGTCATGGACGCCCAGGCGGCTAACCCGGGAAATACCGAGGCCGTGGAACAGTCGATCCGCGCCAAGGTCAAGGATTTGTGCCAACGGTTTCCGATTTATCAATGATTAGGGGTCAGGGTAGACTCTCGAACAAGGGTCGCGCCTAAGAAGCCGCAGAGGCGGGGGCGCGTTTGAGGGGAAGGATCCGAAATGCGTTGTCCTTATTGCGGGCATGCCGATACCCAAGTGAAAGATTCACGGCCGACCGACGATAACTCGGCCATTCGCCGTCGCCGGGCGTGTCCGGCGTGCGCTGCGCGCTTCACCACTTTCGAGCGCATTCAGTTGCGCGAATTGGTGGTCGTGAAAAAGAATGGAGCCCGCTCTCCGTTTGACCGCGACAAACTGGCGCGCTCGATCATCATCGCGTGCCGCAAGCGCCCGGTCGATGAAGAGCGCATCGAGCGCGTGGTGAACAGCATTCAGCGCCGCCTGGAAAGCATGGGCGAGACCGAAATTCCGTCCAACACCGTCGGTGAGATGGTGATGGAAGCCCTGCAAGGCTTGGACAAAGTGGCCTATATCCGCTTTGCCTCGGTTTACAAGAACTTCCGCGAAATCAGAGACTTCGAAAGCTTTGTTGAGAACATCAACGAGCCTTCGAAGGCCGACGAAAACCTCTGATGGCGGCCAAGCCGACCCTCATATCGGCGTCCACCGATCTTGAATACATGCGTGCAGCCCTAAGCCTGGCTGCACGTGGGCTGGGGGATACCTGGCCCAATCCGGCGGTGGGCTGCATCATCGTGAAAGATGGCGTTGTGGTGGGGCGTGGTTGGACGCAGTCCGGCGGCCGTCCGCACGCCGAAGCCGATGCCTTAAAGCGCGCAGGTTCCAACGCCAAAGGGGCGACCGCCTATGTGACGCTTGAGCCGTGCTGCCATGAAGGACGTGGCCCGCCGTGCACGCAGTCATTAATTGCTGCGGGTATTTCACGCGTTGTTGTAGCGACGACGGATCCCGACCCGCGTATGTCGGGCGAGGGATTAGCGCTTCTCCGCAAAGCCGGCGTTGAAGTCGTAAAAGGCGTGGGCAAAGTGGCCGCCGATGATCTGAACACCGGTTTTTTTACGCGTGTCCTCAAACAGCGCCCCATGTTCGCACTGAAAACCGCCACCAGCCTGGATGGCCGCATTGCCTTGGCTTCAGGTGAAAGCAAATGGATCACTGGTCCACGGTCGCGCGCATTGGTGCAGGCGATCCGCGCCAAGTTCGATGCGATCATGGTGGGCTCGGAAACAGTTCTTCACGATGACCCGGACCTGACCTGCCGTGTCGACGGGTATGCGGGCCGCCCCAAGGTGCGCGTGGTACTGGACCGTCGGCTGCGCACCTCATCCGGCCATAAGCTTGTGCAGACCGCCAAACAAATTCCGACCTGGATCTACACCCGGCCTACAGCGTCTGAGGACGCGGCCATGAGCGCCCGTCAGCTCAGGGAGGCCGGGGTTGAGGTCGTTGAAATCGACAATCAAGACGACCTTGGCTTTCTGGCCGGTGTTACGGCTGATTTGGCCGCGCGCGGGCTCACGCGCGTCCTGGTGGAAGGCGGCGGGCACGTCGTTGCAAGTCTGGTCAGAACGCAAATAATTTCAGAGGTTTACTGGTTCCGCGGAGGCCAGATCCTGGGCGGTGACGCCCGTGCGGGCATCGGGCCCTTAGGTCTTGACCGATTGGCTGATTCAGCCCAATTCAAGCGCCACGAAACGCTGTTACTCAATGATCAAAATGGCGGTGGCGATACCTTGGACATCCTGAGCGTCTAGGTTTGCCGGCCGGCTTTGACCAAGGCGACCATGTTTACAGGCATCATTACCGATCTTGGGCGCATTACCGCGGTGGGGAACCCCGTTCCCGGTGCTGCCGACCGCCGGTTCCGCATTGCGACCAAGTTCCCTATGGCTGAAGTTGCGCTGGGCGCTTCCATAGCCTGCAATGGGTGCTGCCTGACGGTGACCCAAAAAGGCGCCGATTGGTTCGATGTCGATGTCTCGGGCGAGAGTGTGTCCAAGACCACGTTGGGGGCCTGGGGCGTTGGCACTAAGGTGAATTTGGAGCGTGCACTTAAGGCTGGCGATGAGTTGGGCGGGCACATCGTTTCGGGCCATGTGGATGGTGTTGCGGAAGTGACGTCGATCCGCGATGACGGGGCCTCGAAGCGGTATACCATCCGTCCGCCGCAAGCGTTGGCGAAGTATGTTGCCGCCAAGGGCTCGGTGACCCTGGACGGCGTATCACTCACAGTCAACGAAGTGGATGCCACATCATTCGGTGTGAACATTATTCCGCACACACAAGCCGAGACAACTTTTGGTGGCCTGAGACAAGGCGACCGGCTGAACATGGAAATTGACGTGCTGGCGCGCTATGTTGCGCGATTGTTAGAGGGCGGCGTTGCCGCGCAAATTCGTGGATAAATCCGTGAGCTATACCGAGTACCTGTCGTCGATTGATGAGATCATCGAAGACGCGCGCAACGGCAAGATGTTCATTCTTGTCGATGATGAAGGCCGCGAGAACGAGGGCGACTTGGTGATCCCAGCACAGATGGCCACGCCGGCGGCGATCAACTTTATGGCCAAGCACGGCCGCGGGCTGATCTGCCTGGCGATGACGCGCAAACGCTGCGAAGAACTGCGCTTGCCGTTGATGACCACGCACAATCAAACGCGTCATGCCACGGCCTTTACACTCAGCATTGAAGCGAAAGAGGGCGTGACCACCGGTATTTCGGCCGCGGACCGCGCGCGTACAATTGCCGTTGCCATTGATCCAGCCAGCACCCGCGAAGATTTGGCGACCCCGGGCCACGTGTTTCCGTTGATGGCGCGCGACGGGGGCGTGCTGGTGCGCGCAGGCCATACCGAAGCGGCGGTCGATCTGTCGCGTCTGGCCGGGCTGATCCCGACGGGTGTGATTTGTGAAATCATGAACGACGACGGATCCATGGCGCGCATGCCGGATCTGGTGAAGTTCGCTCAGATGCACAACATCAAGATCGGCACGATTGCCGACCTGATCGCGTACCGCCGCCGCAAAGAACGCCTGGTGCGCATTGAAACCGAAACACCCTTTACCTCGCAGCATGGCGGCCAATGGCTGTTGCGCGTCTATGCCGACAACATTTCCGGCCAGGAACACGTGGCTTTGGTGAAGGGCAAAGTCGATGGGTCTGAGCCTGCCATGGTGCGTATGCATCAGGTGAATGTGTTGAGCGATCTGTTTGGCGATGCCAACAGCACGCGCACGGGCGAACTGGCTAAGGCCATGGAGCAGATCGCCACGTATGGGCGTGGCGTCGTGGTGGTGCTGCGTGACCAGAAAGACGCGCGCCTGTCGGATCGCGTTCGCGCGCAAGTAAAGGGCGAAGAGGGGCCAGCGCGTTTGATGGACTACGGTGTCGGCGCGCAGGTTCTGGTCGACCTGGGCGTGCGCAACATGATCTTGCTGACCAACATTTCTAAAAATGTGGTGGGCCTGGATGGCTACGGCCTTAAGATCATTGAACAGCGTAAAATTGGTTTGAATTAGGTTTGATAGGTTCTCATGTCGGTTCCGCATATTTTGATTATCGAAGCGCGTTTTTACGATGAAAACGCGGATCAGCTTTTAAGCGGCGCGAAGGGCGCGCTTGATGCAGCCCAGGCGACTTACGAAATCCTGACCGTGCCGGGCATCTTGGAAATCCCCTCGGCCATGCAATACGCGCTGCTGCGCGGCACCGACTTATCCGGGCGGCCCTATGATGGCGTTGTTGCCTTGGGCTGTGCCGTAAAGGGTGAAACCGATCACTACGAACACGTATGCGCTGAATCGATGGCAGGTGTGCGCCAGATGTCGTTGATGCATCAGGCCCCCACGGGAAATGGCATTTTGACGTGCCCGACCTGGGAGTTGGCGATGAATCGCGCCGATCCCAACGGTGCGGATAACGTCGGTGGCCGTGCGGCCAAGGCCTGCTTACGGATGATTGAGATTAAGCGTCGCTTCGGTCTATAAGCGTCGCAACCAAACTCGTTTTTAGCTCTTTGACAGGCGGACCCGCGACCCATGGCTGCTGCGCGCTCGGCATCGACCCCACATGTGACTGCTGCGATGATAGCCCGCAGCGCAGGCCGTTTAGCGGCTGTTCAAGCTCTGTACCAAATTGAAGTGCTCGACCTCAGCCCCGATGTCGTGCTGAAGGATTTCATTTCGGGGCGTCAAGGCGGGGTCGCGATTGTCGAAGACCCTGTCACCAATCAGGAAAACTTCGTTGAGTTGTGCGAAGCCGACTCTGAACTGCTGGTCGACATCGTGCGCTGCGTTGAAAATCGCGGTGGTGAAGTTGATGCGATGATGACCGGTGCATTGTCGGCCGACTGGCCCGCTGAGCGCCTGGAACTGATTTTAAAATCTATTTTGCGCGCTGCCGTTGCAGAACTTCTGGTGCGCTCGGACATTCCGCCGCGTGTGACGATCTCGGAATTTGTCGATGTCGCGCACGCGTTTTACCCGGGCCCTGAGCCCAAACTGGCGAACGCCGTTCTTGACCGCGTTGCCCGGGCCTTGGGGCGCATTGAGGCGAAGGCTTAAAATGCCCCGGCTCGGCGAATTCGAGTTCATTCGCCAGTTGCTTGCGCCGCTGAGCCGTAACGCGCCGGGTGCCTTCAATCTGACCGACGACGCGGCGGCCCTTTCCATCAGCCACGGCCATGAGCTGGTGCTGACAAAAGATGCCGTTGTCGCGGGCGTTCATTTTTTTGCCGACGATCCGCCGGACTTGATCGCGCGCAAAGCTTTGCGCGTCAATCTGTCGGACTTAGCCGCAAAAGGGGCCAAACCTGTCGGCTTCCTGATGGCTCTGGCGCTACCGCAATCGATTGACGACGACTGGCTGAAGATTTTTACAACGGGTTTGGGCGCAGATGTTGATACCTTTGCGTGCCCGCTTTTGGGGGGCGACACCGTTGCAACCCCGGGCCCGCTGACAATCTCAATCACCGCATTGGGCGAAGTGAAAGCGGGCCACATGATCCACCGGCATGGCGCGCTGAGCGGCGACATACTCTGTGTGTCAGGTACGATTGGCGATGCGGCCCTGGGGCTTGATGTTGCGCGCGGTTCTTACGCGGGTTTAAGCGCGGCGAATAAGCAGTTCTTGCTGGATCGTTATCGTGTGCCGCAACCGCGCTTGAGTTTGGGGCAGGCGCTGGCCAATCGCGACAGTGCGTGCCTGGATATTTCTGATGGCTTGTGCGCCGACGTAGGGCACATCTGCGAGCAGTCTGGTGTGGGCGCGGTGATCGAAGTTGCTCAACTGCCGCTGTCGGATGCAGCGCGCGCAGTACTGCAACATTATCCCGATGCAATTCACCGGGTTCTGACGGGTGGGGATGACTACGAGCTGGCGTTGGCGATTCCACCTGCGAATTTAGCGGCGACGCAGGATCATGGACGTAAAAACGGCGTGATCGTTACGCCAATTGGTCGCTTTGTTGAGGGCGGCGCGGTAACGGTGTTGGATGGAAACGGCCGGGCGCTTGCGTTATCATCGCCTGGTTACCATCACCGGTAAAAGCGAAACGTTGTCATGAAACGCATTATCGTCATCGTCCTGTTGCTCATTCTCGTCGGCGGCGGCGGTGCTGGTGCGTTGATCATGCTGGGGGTTTTGCCGAACCCCTTTAATCCGCAATCAGCTGCGCAATCCGCGGCCGCTGCGGCCGCGGCGAAGGTCGATGCCGAAAAGAAAGCTAAAGCATTCAAGCCGCCCACCGAGGCCATGACCTTTGTTGTCCTGCGCGACATGATCGTGCCGGTGCTGACGGCGACAAAGCTTGAGCGAACTGTTTATCTCAGCGTCCGCCTGAGCGTCGTGAAGGCCCAAAAGGATGCGGTGCAAAACCAGATCGTGCGTTACGAGAACGCAGTGCTTGATGAGTTTATCCCGTATTTTCAGAATTACTTTCAAGATCACTCGGTCCTTGATCTGAAAGAGATCAAAGCCAAGTTGAATGTGCTGGCCAAGAAGCTTTACGGCGACAAAGTCATCGACGTCATGCTGGTCAACGTGTTCGAACAAAAGTCTATGTCCGCGCGTTAGCGCCTAGTGTGCGCTTAAGCAGCGGGCTTAAGCAGCGCACCAGTGATTCTGTTGCAGTGCAGCGAAATCATATAAAACCCGCACCTTCTGTTGCGCACCCCCCATCCTTCTGGCAACCTCGCGGCGCTACCTATAGCGGCGGGGGAGCGTTTTGCCGCTATTTATCTTGTTTTCTAAAGAGTTCTCGTTTCTCGGAATGAAGTGGCTTTGCGACGGCATAGCCTCCGCACGGAGGTGTTTGCCGTAAACATCAATTTAAGGGGCAAATATGGGTTCGTTAGAAGGTCTCGTTATCGCCTGTGGTGTACTCGCTCTGCTTTACGGCGCGTACGCGACACGCCGTGTGCTGAGTCAGCCGGCTGGTAACGCTCGGATGCAAGAAATCGCTGCTGCGGTTCAGGAAGGGGCCGCTGCTTATCTCAATCGTCAATATACAACCATCGGCATTGTTGGCATCGTCGTTGCCATCATTCTGGTTGCGACGCTTGGCGCAACTGTTGCGATCGGCTTTGTGATCGGCGCGGTGCTGTCTGGCGCTGCTGGTTACATTGGCATGAACATTTCGGTGCGCGCGAACGTGCGCACGGCGGCAGCCGCACAAACCGGCGGCTTGAAGCTGGCACACGCGACAGCATTCCAAGCGGGCGCCGTGACGGGCTTGCTGGTGGTGGGCTTGGGCCTCTTAGGGGTCGCAGTCTATTACTTCGTGTTGCTGCAGAACGGCGTTGAACAGCGCAAACTGCTGGAAGGTCTTGTGGCCTTAAGCTTCGGTGCGTCGCTGATTTCGATCTTCGCGCGCTTGGGCGGCGGCATTTTCACCAAGGGTGCTGACGTTGGCGCTGACTTAGTCGGCAAAGTCGAAGCCGGCATTCCTGAAGACGATCCGCGCAACGCAGCAGTGATTGCCGACAACGTTGGCGACAACGTGGGCGATTGCGCCGGCATGGCCGCTGACTTGTTTGAAACCTATGCGGTGACGATTGTCGCCACCATGCTGCTGGCCACCATCAACTTTGACGGTGCGGCGGAATCAACCGCGATGCTGTATCCGCTGGTGATCGGCGGCGTGTGTATCGTGGCCTCGGTGATCGGCACGTTCTTCTCTGGGATCGGTTCTGACGGCAAGATCATGAAGGCGCTCTACCGCGGCTTCATCGTCACGGCCATCATCTCGGCGGGCCTGATTTATTGGGTGACGATGGAGATGGCGGGCGCGGGGCTGCAAACCGCCGCAGGTGGCCTGGTGACGTCAGGAGATCTGATCAAGTGCGCGTTCATCGGTCTGGTGGTGACGGGCTTGATTATCGTCATCACCGAATACTACACGGGCATCGGTTCGCGCCCCGTGCAGTCGGTGGCGAAAGCCTCCATGACCGGTCACGGCACCAACATCATCCAAGGTCTCGCGATCTCGATGGAAGCGTGCGCCTTGCCTGTGCTGGTGATTTCGGCCGGCATCATTGCGTCGTTCACGGTTGCGGGTCTGTTCGGCCTTGCAGTTGCGGCGACCACCATGCTGGCCTTGGCGGGTATCGTTGTGGCGCTGGATGCTTATGGTCCGGTGACCGATAACGCAGGCGGCATTGCTGAAATGTCGCACCTGCCGCCGGAAGTGCGCAAAGTCACCGACGCGTTGGATGCTGTCGGCAACACGACCAAAGCCGTCACGAAGGGCTACGCCATTGGTTCGGCGGGCTTGGCGGCACTGGTGTTGTTTGCGGCCTACACGGCTGACCTTGAGCACTACTTCGCCGACCTGAACATTCAATTCAATCTCGACAATCCGTACGTCGTGGTTGGGTTGTTCATCGGCGGCCTGTTGCCGTACCTGTTCGGTGCGCTTGGCATGCAAGCGGTCGGACGTTCGGCAGGGGCTGTGGTGGAAGAGGTCCGTCGTCAGTTCCGCGAAATGCCGGGCATTATGCAAGGCACGCAGAAACCTGATTACAGCCGCGCGGTCGACCTTCTGACCAAAGCTGCCATCAAGGAAATGATCCTGCCGTCCATGCTGCCGGTGTTGGCGCCGGTTGTGGTGTACTACGTGGTCAATGCCATTGCCGGTCAGGCGCAAGCCTTCACCGCGTTGGGTGCTCTGCTGCTAGGGACGATCGTGACCGGCTTGTTCGTCGCCATCTCGATGACCTCGGGGGGCGGCGCGTGGGACAACGCCAAGAAGCTGATCGAAGACGGCTACTTGGGTGAAGGCCACAAGAAGGGCTCGGACAGCCATAAGGCTGCCGTGACCGGCGATACGGTTGGCGATCCGTACAAGGATACGGCCGGCCCGGCCGTGAACCCGATGATCAAAATCACGAACATCGTGGCGATCCTGCTGCTCGCGATCTTGGCGGCTGGTCACTAAAAACTTCCGCGTAACGAAAAAGGCCCCGAAGCAATTCGGGGCCTTTTTTATTTGAGCGTGCGGCGTGGAAAAAACGCCAATTAAAAAAGCAGTACTTACTGCGGACCTTTTTTCTCTTTGCCGGCGTTGAAGCGGCCCAGGTTGCCGATCAACTGTTCGATCAGGCTGTACTCGCGGCCTTTGGTGACGGTCTCGCGGCTGGCGATTTGAATTTCACGCCCGTCATTCTCGTTCAGTTTGCGGATTTCTTTTAAGATGCCGCGCTCATCAAAGTTGATGGCGAAAACTGTGCGCTCCAGTTCCTCGACCGGATAGAACGCGTACTGCGTGGTTTGTGAGCTGATGTAGTACCAGGTCTCGGTGTCAAATACGGCGGTCGTTGACGGCGTGCCCAACAGATTCTGTACGTCCTGGCGGGTCTGTTCGCCGGGAGCAAGTTTCGACATGGCATCAGCCAAGGGCAGGTTGCCACGGGCATCAATGTCTTTCATGCAGCCCGACAGGGCCAGCAGGACGCCAAAGGCGGCGGTAATCGTTAGGGAAGCCGAGGCAAAACGCATTTGTGGCACTCAAAAACGTGTATGAACTTAGGCTTTAGAACCATACTTCAGGGGCGCATAACGGTTGTTCCGCAGCCCCCGCAGTTCTATATAGCGGCTTCAATATACTATGGCGGGCCGGTTTCCTAGGCCGCCTTAATTTTTGGTCATAGACACCAGTATAGACGGGCACCATGGGCCTTTTTTCCTTTCTACGCCGCCAAAACCCGGCCGAAGCTGCCGCGATCGCCATCTACAG
>JAEUKL010000005.1 GCA_016793005.1 Rhodospirillaceae bacterium
TACGCTTAATAAGGCCGCGCCGCTCCAGGGCAGCGACGGCCCTATAAGCCGCCGGCCGCGAAATCTTCAGCGCTTTGGCCGCCTCGGCCGGCGTAAGGCCGATGGGCGAAGCGACAATGGCCATCAACACATCCAGCCCGCGCTCGACTGTTTGCGCCGATAAACTTGTTTTTCCAGTTGTTTTACTTGCCGCCATGGGGTGCCTCTGGCGCAGTAGAGCCACGATGCGCTGCACCTTGCAAGCTGAACGTCGTTAGGGACGTCGCCCACCGTACGCACCCGCCAAACACTTTGATCTTAGCGCTGCAGTACCGTACACAACATGGCGTTCCCTTTGCTCCGCGGTCATAATGTCGTACATCGCACCAAAGCCACCATTCTTTACGCTGCTGTATCGTGGCGCCTGCCGCCTGTGCCCCAACTGCGGGCATGGCGCGGTGATGACAGGCTATGTCAAGCAACTGCCTGCATGTCCGAACTGCAATGAAGACTTCAGGCACATCTCGGCCGATGATGCCCCGCCCTGGCTGACCATTGTTGTGGTCGGCCACATCATGCTGTCGCTGGTGCTGGCGATTGAAACCAATTTCCGGTTTCCGGTGGAGTACGAAGTGCCGATTCTGGTGGCCCTGGCCGCTGCCCTAACGTTCGTGCTCTTGCCTATCTGCAAAGGCGTTGTGATCGCGGTGATGTGGCGCGTGACGGAACGGGAATAGAGTTGGCCGTCACCAAGTGTTAAGCTTAGCTACAGGATTGGCAACAAGAAGCGCCACATCACAAATGCGTCCGCAAGGGATGCAAGATTACAAAGAGTGAAAGCGTTCACTTCCAACCGGCAATGTGAGTGCGTTTGTAAAGAAAATCCGCAAAGCCCCATGAAAGCCCGACCATAGTGACGACTGTCAGGCTGCCCTTCGGTAATCCGGGGACATCCTTGGCCGCCAGCATGACCAAGCCTTCTTTAAATGAGTAGGCCCGCTTGCGATCAGGCGTCGTGATCGCACTCCCAAAACACAACTTCTCACCATATTTGCAACACAGATCAGCCGCACTACTCGAAAATACTAGCCTATGCTCACCACAACCTTCCCGCCTCTAGATTGATGATAAAGCCACGCTCTTTTTATTTAACTATTTGGGATCGACGCCCATGCAGGCTTCTTAAATTCTTTATCAATATATTCCTGGCTGTAGCATGGTTCCGGTTATGGGATTTCCTGCTCACGAATACTTTCTTTTATTATCAGGCCACACGCCTAGCGCCTGCGATTTGCGCAAGCGTACAAAACCATGACATCTCTTTTGCCCCCGGCACGTTCCCCATCCCGCATTTCTCGAGGCTTGGCCCTAGTTTGAATGTGATTTTCTTGAAATGGCGTGAACTTCAATTCGATGACTGTAAATACAAACTGATTATAGGGGATTTGTGGGGAAAGAGGGTGAATCGGCGTGAAGGCGTTGATTACACCCTCAAAATCTTGTTGACGGGCACAGCAAGACACACTGATGAAGTTGTCGGCTACATTTCAATACGCCTCAGCCACTCCATCTTTTCCAATTTATGGCTCATTCTATTTGATGAAAAACTCGATGCACAAATTATCCAAAGTGCCGAGGGTATAGAACTCTTAGTACCAGCGGCAATACGGCAGTGGGCACACCTCGGTATGTTGAGCTACGAAGGTTATTATGACGCCAAACTATGGAATCCGGCTGGGTGCTATTTATATTGGAATCCGGAACCGAATGAAAAAGGAAGCCACTGGGGAGGTTGGATGACGTATGAAGAGGATGGCACAATTCAATGTGGTTTACTTTCTGAGACTGGAAGATTTATGGCTGACGACTTTATCGGTTATAAAAGCGTCCGAATTTCAGCTGCGGATTAGAACGAACATTGTTTGCGTCTACGTCGACAGTACCGATTACATCGCGTGACCAACTAGAGCGCGTCCTAAAATTCCCCGCCCGGCCATCGTCATTCATTTTTGCTAACGGCGTGTAGGGCCATTCAAAATTATATGGATCATCTACCGTATAATCGACACGGCCGGACACATCAAACTTGTTACCATTTCGCGTAACATTAAGGTCACCCTTTGCACCCAACCCAAATCCGCCGAGGGAGAGTTCTGCATCTAACCCAGAAAGCGGGTTTGATATAGCGCTCTTTGCACGCTCACTTCCCTTCACGCCATCAAAAAAATTAAGACTATCGTATCGCATAGATTGTCCGTCTTCGAGATTTTTCATTTGTCGCTTTTGCTCTCTTTCTTCCGCACTTCCAGAGTTCTCATTGACAAAACCTTCGTTGGCGAAATTATTTTGAATACGGACATCAGAATCTCTAACAACAGGATATCCTTGCAGTCGTGAAGGATCGACCCGTAGGTCACCTTTCTTATCTAAGAACTGGTCCAAATGATCAGCCGCTAAATCGAGGCCGACCGCTCGACCTATTTTTGATAGATCACGATAAGCGCCAGGATCGTTGACAGCTTTCTTAAAGTTATCCCACATTAAACTGGCACCGAATCCGAACTCCTCCGCTCCCGTCGCAGGATTGATGGACGCACGGCGGCTACCCACGACAAGTTGTTTGGGGTCGATGCCGCGTCTATAGACTTCTGCGGCAATCAACTGAGCTAGTTGGGGTGTCAGCACACTGCGCGGGATCACCATTTCGCCAGGCTCAAGATGGGCGACCGCCGTATCACCACCACGTCCTTGCAGCGCCAGCACCTTGGCTTAAAGCGCATTGACGAGTTTGCCATGTTCTTTCGGATTGAGCTTACGCAGTTCTGCTTGCGCAGTTGCGATGTGCTTGGCTTTCTCGGCACCCTTTGCGGTCTTAGCGCGCCGTAATGCCGCCAAGATTGAGCGGACATCTTCGCCTGCCTCTACAGCCAAGTATGGGTCTACGCCGACATCCTTGGCCGCCAGCATGGTCAGACCTTCTTTAAATGAATAGGCCCGCTTGCGATCAGTCGTCATGATCGTGCTCCTTCTTGATAACTATGAGTAAAATTTACGCGCGGCTATACCACCCACTCACCGGCATCTTTCAATTCTACGCCTGTCCAAGCCGAGACATTGCTGACACGCCCCTGCCCCATGGCGGCGGCACGAAACGCATCGGCGGCATGAGAGGCATCGTCATGGCGGGGACGATCTTCGTAGACGCCGCGCGCAGCATCAAACTCGCGTTTATAGCGGCGCAGCTTCTTCAAACCTTCGCCGCAATGCGATGAACTGAAATGAGATACACGGATCAGGCGGCGCACAGCGTCAATGCCGTCGGCCAAGCTATGTTTGGGCAGAATGATGGTTTTGAACCCCAAACCTTCGAATACGTCGCGGCGCGTTTTACCACCCAGGATACCAGGGTCGCGGTGTCCGCCATCGTGGGGCCACACGTGGTCCCCATAAACAAAGCGTCGCTCGGATGCCTTCTCGCGCAGAATACGGGCGTAGTAATCCAGCGCCTGGCCTGCCCCTTCAACATAGTCGATCCAGCGCCACTGCCCGCCACAGGACGCCTGCCCAAACCAGATTGCCGTATCGTCGGCTATGCCTAAATCCCAGAACGTGTGCACTGGTAAAGACGGATCGGGCACAAGATCGGCCATGCGACCTTCGCGCTCGGCCAGCATCAGTTCATCGGCGTAATATGCGCCCTCTTGCGGCAGGCGACCGAACTCGGCCCCCAGATAGACCGCAATCCACGCATCAGCTTTGCCGGGTGTTTGCGCACCGTAATACTGCGGAACCAAGTGCTTTAGATTTTCGGCCTTGGGGTTTTGAACCCACCCATCGCCCACCTTCACAACACCACCAGGCTGGCGAAAAACGCGCCACGCACCATCGTCAGCGCCTTGCGACACATCATAAAGCCAATGATCTTCGTCGGGCATGTTGCTGTCGGCGATCAGGCCGTGCCACGTCGGGCCGCCATCGCGCATGGATGGAAAACGGCCGATCCGCCCATCGCCCGCATCGACAATACTGCGCTTCAGTTCACGCACCTCGTTGAACCAAATGCCGGTGACCTCTAGGGAGAGGAATTTCTTCACATCGCTTTCCTGGTCCATGGCCAGAAACATCACATCGCAATGCACGTTGGTTTTATCCCGCAGTGTCACGCGCAATCTGTGTTCCATGGGTGCGGACTGTGTGAAGGCGCCCGTGCTGACGCCCGAAGCCCCTTGGCCCAACCATTGCATCCAGGTTTTGAGAGTTGTGCTTTTTAGTTCGGGGTATGTGTTGCGCACGATGGCAAAGCGCGTACGGCGGACACCATGTGCATCCGGCGCTTGCGTTTTCGCGCGCCGCCAAAGCTCCATGCAACAGGCCGTGGATTTACCCGACCCGAAAGGACCCAACAAAACACGGCGGCGAGCGTTCGAACGCATGAACGCAGCCGCCACCGGCCCGGGCGGGCGGTAACGCGATAATGACATGATGAAACTGCGCGAGATTAAAGGTTATGAGAAAGGCGGCTCAAGACCGAGCCTGACAAGCCTATGGAAGCGGCGTCAGCAACAGCCACGCCAATAGGGCCGACAACACCAGCAACAGCAAGCCATTGCGATGATGCACGCCCAAGTGAATCTTCGCCCACTTGCTGTAGCGGTATAAAATCACGCCCAGGACAGCACTCAGCACGATGGCCGTTTCACGCAGCCAGGGACGCTCCGCCAGCATCACACCCCACTCGGGGTCTGTCTGCACCAGCAGCGACATTTGGCTGATGGCAATCGCGGCCAGCGCGATCAGCACATGGTTCACATACGTGAGAACAATGCGCAGCATCGTGGGCTGCTGGGTCTGCATCACATCGGGCGAAGGCGCGCTCATAGGGCCTTGCATACACTGTTTGCCCGATATGGGTTAAGCCTCGAAATTGGGAAAATTTGCCGCGACTTATAGAGGTTATTAACAATTCACGTTCGCTGAGGGGTCCAAGATCGGCACTAAGCATCTGGGTCAGGATCCAAATCAATGTCCAGATGAAAGGGCTGTGGCGACTGAGACCGTGAGCTTGGTTTAACGGCAGGGACGCCATAAATATGCGGCGCCAACCGCACCATCAGCCACATCCGGACATCGATCCGCAGTTTAGCGCGAGCAATTGCCGAACGATCCAAAATCTTTTCCGGCGCAGCCTTGTCCACTTTGCTTTTAGCCGTTTTCTTGACGACATAATCACCTGCGGCATCGTCGGCGATCATTACGATCTCGGCCGCCATGCGCTTGGCTTCTTTTTCAGCCGCTGTCCCGGACACTTTGGTGCGTGAGGATTTGGTCAGGCGCGCCATCCATAACACTCCGCAAGT
>JAEUKL010000014.1 GCA_016793005.1 Rhodospirillaceae bacterium
ATCGGACCGGCTGGAGAATGCGCCCAACGTGGACCCCGAAGTGAAGATCATCACAACGGGTATTGTACGCGCCATCGACCGCGCGGTGCGGCTGTCCACCAGCACCATCCGATTCGCAAAGGATGACTTGCCCGAAGCGCACAAACAGAAGCTCTCTTTGCGCGATGTTCTGACGGAAGTGCAGACGGCGCTGCAATCAGCCTTGCCGAAAACCGAAATCGTTCTTGATCTGCCCGAGGATGTGGCTTTTGTGGCCGACGCCGAACTGATGCACCGGGCCTTTGAAAACCTGATTCGCAACGCCGGTGAAGCCGCCGCCAAAGAGGTGCGCCTGTCGCACCACAAAGAGGGGGCAGATCATATTGTTCTGGTGGCCGACAACGGCCCCGGCATGGCCAAGCGCGCCACAGATCACCTCTTTGTTCCGTTTGCCGGTTCGGCTAAATCAGGCGGCACCGGCTTGGGCTTGCCGATTGCGCGTGAAGCCCTGCGTGTGCAGGGCGGAGATATCGCGCTGAAATCCACATCACAGGCCGGAACAGTTTTTGCCGTGCGGCTGCCCGTGAACTAAGACTGCGGGCAAAGAAGGATCAGATTGATGAGCACTGCCCTTGGGGTTGTTTTTTTGCTGGCCGCCATTGGCGTCGTGCTGTGGCTGTATCGTTCTCGTTCCTAAGGAACTGCATCGTTGAGCACAAAAACCGGTAAATCCCAGCGCCTGGAATTTCAGCGTCTAACGGTGCGTGACATTTCTAGCCGTAAGGGCGCCGAGCCTATCGTGTGCGTCACGGCCTACACCGCGCCCATGGCCGGCTTCATGGATGACGCGGTGGATGTGTTGTTGGTGGGCGATTCGCTGGGCATGGTGCTGTACGGTTTCGACAGCACGCTGCAAGTCACCCTGGACATGATGATCAATCATGGTGCGGCCGTCGTGCGCGGCTCAAAACATGCGTGCGTGGTGGTCGACCTGCCGTTCGGCAGTTACCAGGCCTATCCTGCCGATGCCTTTAAGGCGTGTGCACGGGTGTTGTCCGAAACCGGATGTGCCGCCGTGAAGCTGGAAGGCGGGCGCGAGATGGCTGAAACTATTCGGTACCTGACGGCGCGCGGTGTTCCGGTGATGGCGCATGTGGGTTTAACGCCGCAGTCGGTCAATCAGTTCGGTGGGTATCGCACGCGCGGGCGTTCAACGGTCGAGGCCGACAACATTGCCGCCGACGCACAAGCTGTGGCTGATGCGGGCGCATTTGCGGTCGTGATTGAAGGCACGATGGAGCCTTTGGCCCGCAGCATTACCGAGAATGTTCCCATTCCCACCATCGGCATCGGCGCTTCGCCGGCGTGTGACGGTCAGGTGCTGGTGGCCGAAGATATGCTGGGTCTGTTCAGCGACTTCACGCCGAAGTTCGTGAAGCGCTACGCCGATCTTGGGTCACAAGTCACAAAAGCGGTGCAGACCTATGCCGCCGATGTGCGCGCCCGCCGCTTTCCGGGGCCGGAGCATGTCGTGACCGCGAAGGCCAAAAAATAGCGATGCCCGATTCCCATGCCTGATTCTCTGGTGATTGCGCGCGATGTCGCGGGCTTACGCGCGGCCGTGAAAGCCTGGCGCATGGCCGGGCAGTCGGTGGCGCTGGTGCCCACCATGGGGGCTCTTCACCGCGGGCATATTCACCTTATGGAAACGGCCAAAGCCAGGGCCGACAAAGTAATTGCCACCATTTTCGTCAACCCGACGCAGTTCGGCCCCAACGAAGACTTTGCAGCCTATCCGCGCCAGGAAGCCAAAGATGTCGCGCTGCTGGAGCCTGCGGGCGTGAACATGCTGTTCGCTCCCACGCCGCCTGAAATGTATCCGCCCGGCTTTGCCACCAAGGTTTCGGTCAGCGGGTTAACAGAGGTGCTGTGCGGGCCCTTCCGGCCCGGGCATTTTGAGGGTGTGGCCACGGTGGTGACGAAACTCTTATTGCAGGCCTTGCCCGATGTGGCCCTGTTCGGCGAGAAAGATTTTCAGCAGCTTGCGGTCATCAAACGCTTTACGGCTGATTTGAATATTCCGGTGGCGATAGAAGGCGTGCCCACCGTGCGCGAGGCTGATGGCTTGGCGATGTCTTCGCGCAACGCTTATCTGACGCCCGAGGAGCGCAAAATCGCACCAGCCTTGTATGCCGCGATTACAAAAGCTGCGCACAGCATTGCCCACGGCGAAGGTCCGATGGCTGCGACTGCGCTCGCCAAGGATGAGGTTTTGAAGGCTGGGTTCCGATCCGTCGATTACATTGATGCGCGCCATGCCGATACCTTGGCGTCGGTGAATCCCGGCGAAGCCCGTCGTGGGAATTTTAGCGGCCGTGTCTTAGCCGCCGCCTATCTGGGCCGTGCCCGCCTGATCGATAATATCCAGATATAGCCATATCCAGATATAGAAAGAGCGTTACGCCTGTTGTGGCGTAACGCTCTAAAAATCTCGGCGGATGTTTGTTTAGGTTCTAGCGAACGTAAACATGAACTTCCGGGCTGGTGGCCGAAGCGCTGCTCATGGTCGCCATCACCACACGGTCCGGCGGCAGGCCCATATTTGTCATGGACCGCATCACACCTTCGGCGTTGCGGCGCGCGGCAGCCGAGCCCGCACTGCTGGACGATACGGCGACCAAGTCAAACACCGCATCCGGGCGACGTTCCAGGGCGCGGCTGAGGGCTTGGTACAAGGCCGGTTCGTAGGCCACGTCGGCCTTGTCGAAACGGATCACGACCAGGGGTTTGCGGTCGGCAAAGTTGGCGGCGCTTGGCACCGGCGCAGTGCGGCCCGGCGATGCAGCCGAGGCGCTGCGCGCCATGCCCGACTGATACATGCCGCCCACGTTAATGCCGGCGGCCAGTTCAACCAGGCTGTTGCGTTCGTTGGTCACGAATTGTTGTTGTCTTGCGATGTCGGTGTTCAGGCTTTGCAACAAACGGTCGATGGTGATGTTGGTCTGGGCGATTTCATCTTCCAGCATGCGCAGCTGGCGGTGGTCTTCGTCTACTGCACCCGACAGCGTGAAGGCCGAGCGTACGCTATCGAGCAGGTAGGCGACCGAACCGGCATCAGCCGCTACTTGCGACGACAACTGGTTCATGTTGGCCAGATCGCTGTCGCTGGCGGTCAGGCGGGCTTGCGCCTCCTGCCATTGGGCTAACAGTTCCGGGTTGCCCGGCGTGGTACCGATTTGCAGGCGCGAGCGGATCACGCCGACAGCGGCGTTATAGGCGCCGGCATTGGCAACGGTCTGGGCGCGGATATTGGTGAACTGCGAGCTGCGCGCGGCGGCGTTGCTTTTGACTTGTTCGTATTCACCGCGGAACTGCGTGACGCGCAAGCCGACAACAGTTGTTCCGTTGTAGCCGCGTCCGTTCGACGGCGGTGCGGTAATCGGGGCCGCCGCCACAGGGGCGGGGGCCGGCGCGCCCATGGTCGCATCTGCCGGAGGCGGAGCCGCCGCAGCGCTTTCAGGGGTATCGGCATTGAAAGAGGGGAACAGCGCATCGCTGGCGAAGGAGCATCCCCCCAAGGCAAACAGCGCCGCTACAACTGCGCCGCGGCGAAAATTAGTCGCTACCCGTTCAAACGTCATGAGCCCCAAATCCTGTCGTGGCATGATCCACGCTGGAGTCTGGGCTTGGCTACCCAGACCGTGATGTTTTTGGTTTCCCCGAATCAAACCTTCAAAGGTGCGAAACCCCTAAAGGCTTGAGTCCGCACCGGAATCAGGCCCGGTGCAGCATCTCGAATCACTTTACTCAAAGGTTTTTGCTTGAACAACAGGCATAAGCACCATTTCCGGTCGCCGATGCGCATTTCACGAAAACAGCCCGGTTCCAATCCTCCAGATGTGGGAAGGGGTTAGCGGACCGGACTGCGGGCAGGGGGCCCTCCATGTTTTGCTTGCAACCCGGACCCATTCTGAGTATCCCGACACCTCCCAAGAGGGACCAAGGAGCCAGTTACGGCTCCTTCTTCACTTTTAGGGAGCCCGTCAGCGTGGCGGCAGGTCAACAGCACTTACTTGGCTTGTCGGACGGCCGCCCCGCACGACGCTTTAAAAATACGGCATGCACCCGTAGCTCAACTGGATAGAGCATCTGACTACGAATCAGAAGGCTAGGAGTTCGAATCTCTTCGGGTGCGCCATTTTCACTTTTCCCTGTTTCCCAACATAGCCTCGCTTCATCAGGCCAGCCTGTAGTCCAGGTCCGTTCGGACCAAGCTTGACGCAGCGCCTGTATATTCATATATTCATTTATATGAATATACAAAAAATGAAAAAGACCGCGGCTTCGGTCGCCGATCTGTTGAAGACGCTGTCCCACCCCAAGCGGCTGCTGCT
The DNA here is from genome assembly GCA_016793005.1 of Rhodospirillaceae bacterium. GTDB lineage: Bacteria > Pseudomonadota > Alphaproteobacteria > Rhodospirillales > Rhodospirillaceae. The sequence goes on from JAEUKL010000014.1 coordinate 4,374, forward strand.
GCTGTGTCAGATGGCGGACAAGGAGGTGTCTGTGGGTCAGCTTGCCGAGATGCTGGATCTGCGCGAGGCGGCCGTGTCGCAGCAGTTGATGCTGCTGCGCAAAGATAAGCTGGTGACCACGCGGCGCGATGGTCAGACTGTTTACTACAGCCTGGCTCGCAAGGATGTGGCCCAGCTTTTGGCGTTTCTCTATGACACCTATTGCAAGGATCAGAAATGAGCTTTGCGGCTGAATCCTTCACGCCTGTTTTATCGCTGTTTGGCGGCATTTTGATCGGTGCTGCGGCGGTGATGCTGATGGCGCTCAATGGCCGGATCGCAGGCATCAGCGGCATCGTCTCTGGCTTATTGCCGCCGCAGTCAGATCGTACCGGTCTGGCCTGGCGTCTGGCGTTTGTTGTTGGTCTGGTGAGTGCGCCGCTGCTGCAGATGGTGATCGCCGGATTTGAGCGGGGCCATATCCACCAGGTTGCCTCGTTGCCCATTTTGGGAGTCGCTGGCCTCTTGGTGGGCTTCGGGACGGTTTTAGGCAACGGTTGCACCAGCGGCCATGGGGTCTGCGGCATCGCACGGGCGTCGCGGCGCTCCTTCGTGGCGGTGCTCGTCTTTATGGCCAGCGCAATGACTACCGTGTTTATCGTCCGCCATATTTTGGCTGGAGGCTCACAATGACACGCATCCTGGGCGGGTTAATGTCGGGATTGTTGTTCGGCATTGGATTACTTGCTGCGGGTATGGCCGACCCGAACAAGGTGACGGCCTTTCTGGACATTGCTGGCCACTGGGACCCTAGCCTTGCCTTCGTTATTGTGGGCGGGGTGATCACAACGGCGCTTGGGTATCGGCTTGTGCTGAAACGTGGCCGGCCGTTGTTTGAGCCCGACTTTCTGTTTCCCACGCGCACCGACATTGATGGCCCGCTTGTGATTGGCGCGGTGCTGTTTGGCATCGGCTGGGGGCTTGGCGGCTACTGCCCGGGGCCCGCACTGGTCGGTTTAGGCCAAGCAAACGTGCCCCCACTTCTGTTTGTCGCAGCCATGCTGCTGGGCATGATGGCAGCCCGTATTACGAAAAGTGCTGGAGGCATAAAATGAAGATTGAACCCTTCTTTGATGAAGCCACATGGACGGTCAGTTATGTGGTGGCGTGCACGCAAACGGGGGCGGCGGCCATCATCGATCCCGTTCTTGATTTCAACCCGAATGCAGGGCGCACCACACCCGCGTCGGCGCAGAAACTGATCGACTACATCCGCGCCACCGGATTGCGCCTGACCTGGATTCTGGAAACCCATGCCCATGCGGACCATCTTTCGGGTGCGGCTTATATCAAAGCGGCTCTGGGTGGCGACATCGTCATTGGCGCGAACATCAGCAAAGTCCAGGACACCTTTGCCAAGATCTACAATCTTGGCCCGGCCTTCCCCACCGATGGCAGCCAGTTCGACAAGCTTGTGAGTGATGGCGGCACGCTTGCCCTTGGGAATTTGAAAATCAACGTGCTGCACACGCCGGGGCACACACCGGCTTGCGTGACGTATGTGATCGGCGATGCGGCGTTTGTCGGCGATACGATGTTCATGCCCGACTACGGCACGGCGCGTACCGACTTCCCCGGCGGCGATGCGGCAACGCTTTACCGCTCAATCCGCCGTGTTCTGGACCTGCCGCCGACCACGCGCCTGTTCATGTGTCATGACTATAAGGCGCCGGGCCGGGATGTGTATGCCTGGGAAACCACAGTCGCCGCGCAGCGCAAGTTCAATGTTCATGCTCACGATGGCATCAGCGAAGCTGAATTCGTGGCCATGCGAACCGCGCGCGACAAAACGCTGGATATGCCGCGCCTATTGCTGCCGGCCATCCAGGTGAACATCCGGGCCGGCCACTTGCCCGAGCCCGAAGCCAATGGAGTTTCGTATCTGAAGCTTCCGGTGAATGCGGTGTGACAATGGTTTCGGCCGATCTTGCCGCTATCGCTTCTGGCGTTGGTGTCGGGCTTCTGTTGGGTCTGTTGGGCGGCGGTGGCTCAATTCTAGCCGTACCGCTGTTACTCTATGTCGTGGGCATCACCGATCCGCACGTGGCGATTGGCACGGCGGCGGTCGCCGTTACGGCAAGTGCTATCGCGAACCTGTTGCTGCATGCGCGCGCCGGCACAGTGAAATGGCCGTGCGCGATGACATATGCTGCAAGTGGCGTGGCTGGCGCGTTTGCGGGTGCCGCACTAGGGCAGGCTGTCGATGGCCATAAACTTTTATTGGCCTTTGCGGTCGCCATGCTGGGCGTGGCCATCTCGATGTTCCGCCGCCCCGAAGACGCGGGCGATCCTAACGTACATATCAATGCCGCCATTGCTGTGCGGCTGGTCCCAACCGGTCTGCTCACGGGCCTTGCCTCGGGGTTCTTTGGTATCGGCGGCGGCTTTCTCATTGTCCCCGGGCTCATGTCTGCGGCCGGAATGACAATTCTGAATGCCGTGGGCTCGTCGCTGGTAGCTGTATCGCTGTTTGGCGCATCGACGGCGGCAAGTTACGCCTGGGCCGGTTTGGTGGATTGGCGGCCGGCTTTGTTTTTTATCGCGGGTGGAGTTGCGGGGGGCCTCATTGCGCGCAGCGTATCTCACTCCTTCGTGAACCGTAAAAAACAACTCTCGCAAATTTTTGCGGGCGTTATCACGTTGGCCGCACTCTATATCGTGTTCAAATCGATATCCTGATCAAATCGCTGGGCGCATAGGGCGCTGTTTATCTCAGCTGCGTTCTCAGGCTTAAAAACTCCTGCTACGGTGCATGCCAGGGTGAGGCATGGTTCAGACAGCGCAGCAATTTTCTCAATCCCATAAACCAGGGCGGCTGAAATCCATCATCGGTGGATCGGCCGGCAATCTGGTGGAGTGGTACGACTGGTACGTTTATTCGGCCTTCACGCTTTATTTTGCGCCGGTCTTTTTCCCGTCGGGGAATCAAACAACAGAACTTTTAAGTGCTGCTGCGGTTTTCGCTGTTGGTTTCCTCATGCGGCCCATCGGCGCCTGGATCATGGGCATTTATGCCGACCGCCGTGGCCGCAAATCGGGTCTGACACTTTCGGTCAGTTTAATGTGCGCGGGTTCGTTTTTGATTGCGGTTACGCCCGGCTATGCCGAGATCGGCGTCATCGCTCCTGCGATCCTCGTCGTTGCCCGCCTACTGCAAGGCCTCAGTGTCGGTGGTGAGTACGGGGCCAGCGCCACATACTTAAGCGAGATGGCGGGCAAAACTCATCGCGGCTTTTATTCCAGCTTCCAGTACGTCACGCTGATCTCGGGTCAATTGCTGGCATTGGCCGTGTTGCTGATTTTACAACGCACACTTGCCCCCGGCGAGCTTGCGGCATGGGGTTGGCGCATCCCGTTCGCCATTGGTGCGGTGTTAGCGGTTGTTGTGTTCTACATCCGGCGCGGTCT
>JAEUKL010000059.1 GCA_016793005.1 Rhodospirillaceae bacterium
CTGACGTCTGTTGAGTTCAAGGAAGGTGATCAGGTGAGTGCTGGCCAGTTGCTCGCCGTCATTGATGACCGCGCGGCACAAGCAGCGCTGGCCTCGACGAAAGCAGAACTGGCCCGCGATGAAGCGCAATTGCGCGCGGCCGAGCAAGATTTGCTGCGCGGGCAAGAGTTGGTGTCGCGTGGCGCTGTATCGCAAGCGGCCATGGACAAATACGTAGCGGCTGCCGACCAGTATCGGGCCATGGTGCAAATGGATAAGGCCAAGGTGAAGAGCGCCGAGGTGGCCGTTTCGTACACGCGCATTGCATCGCCTGTGTCGGGCCGTGTCGGCATTCGCAGGATCGATCCTGGCAACGTGGTGCGTACCTCCGACGCCAATGGGTTGGTGACGGTCGCTCAGGTGGACCCCATCTCGGTGGTGTTTCCTGTGGCGCAGGCGGCTTTGGGCGATCTGCGCACCGATGTCTCCAGCGCCGGCGGTGGATTGGTGGAAGCCTTCGACCGCATGACAGGCGAGGTGTTGGCCATTGGCCATATCACGGCATTCGATAACACGGTGGATATGGCGACCGGCACTGCAAAAGTACGCGCTGAGTTCGCCAACAAATCTGACCTCCTGTCGCCCGGACAGTTTGTCGCGGTGCGGATCAGGACCGGCATTTCTCAGAATGCGTTAGTGGTCCCGACGGTTGCCGTAAGGCCAGGCCTTGAAGGCAACTACGTGTTCCGCATCGTCAACAATGTCGCGGAACGCGTGCCGGTTACCCTTGGCTACGCTGACGATGACGTGACCGTCATTACCAAAGGCCTGAATGTCGATGATATGGTGGTGGTCGATGGCGCTTCGCGCCTGAACCCCGGCGCCGCCGTGACCATTAAAGAAACGCCGCAGGCGGATAAGGCGAAAAGCGCCGCCGCTGCTACGTCTTCTTATGCAATGCCCTCAGGAGGTCTGGGGGGCGGTGCATTGGGAATGCAGTAGTTAGTCGTACGGCACTGAAAATAAACCGCAAGGCATACGGCCGTCATGAGAGAAGCCGCCCAAAGCGACATGTCACACGGGTTTTCGGCGTGGTTTATCCGCCGCCCGGTGGCGACCGTGCTGATGTCGATTGCCATCGTATTGCTGGGGGTGTTTGCATTCCCCAATCTGCCATTATCGCCGATGCCGCAGGCGGACTTTCCCACCATCGAAGTGAATGCGCGGTTGCCGGGTGCTAACCCCGACACAATGGCCTCGGCGGTTGCGGCTCCATTGGAAACAGCATTTACCGGGATTTCAGGCATTACCGAACTGACGTCTTCGAGTACCTTGAACAATACGCAGATTACCATTCAGTTTGAACTGAGCCGCAACATTGATTCAGCAGCCCAGGAAGTTCAGGCCGCGATCAACAGTGTGCTGGGCCGTCTCCCGGCGGATATGCCCAATCCGCCGCAATGGAAGAAGAACAACCCCACCGATACGCCTGTCTACAATATCGCGATTACCTCCGACACCATGCCGCTGACGCAACTGAGCGACTTGGCCGACATTGTCGTGGCGCGTCGCTTAAGCCAGATCAATGGTGTGTCGCAGGTTGATATTTTCGGCCAGCGCAAACCCTCCATTCGTATTCGCGCGAACCCCGAGCGCCTGACTGCGTATGGGCTGACACTCGCCGATATCCGCACGGCCGTCCAAAAGGCCAGTGTCAATCAGGCTAAAGGTGCGGTGTACGGCGAGAAGATGGTCTCGATGTTGGCCACGAACGACCAGCTGTTCACGCCCGAAGAATACGGCAGCATCGTGATCAGCTACCGCAACAATGCAGCGGTTCTGGTGCGCGATGTGGCCAAGGTCGAGATCGCAGCGGAAAACTCATTCCTTGCGGCATTTCCGTACGGCAAGCCGGGCATCCTGCTCGCGATTCAACGCCAGCCGGGCCAGAACATCGTCGCCATCGCCGAGCAGGTCACCAAGCTGATCCCGCAGTTGCAAAGCGAACTGCCGCCGGGCGTGAAGATCAGCATCATCAATGATCGTACGCGCACCATTCGATCATCCTTACATGAGGTCGAGATCACGCTGCTGATCACGCTGATCCTGGTGATCGGCGTGATGGGTCTGTTTCTGCGTCAGTTGTCGGCGACCATGATTGTGGGCATCGTCCTGTGTGTTTCGATCATTACGACATTTGCCGCCATGTATCTTCTGGGGTTCAGTATCAACAACCTAACCCTGGTGGCGTTGGTGATCGCGGTGGGGTTCGTTGTCGACGACGCAATTGTCGTCGTCGAGAATATTCACCGTCACATGGAAAAAGGCGAAAGCGCATATGATGCTGCTGTCAAAGGTGCGCGGGAAATTGGTTTTACGGTCGTCACCATTACATTTTCATTGATCGCTGCCTTCATTCCGATGCTGTTCATGGGCGGTATCGTCGGCCGTCTGTTCCGTGAATTTTCACTGACGGTCACGATGTCGCTGCTGATCTCGGTACTGACGGCGTTGTCGCTGGCCCCGATGCTTTGTGCGAAGTTCATGAAGCCGCATGGCCATAGGCTGGAGGCGGCCGTCCAGAGCAACTCGCGGGCTGCGTTCCTGACCAACCTGATGGCAAAGTACGAAGTGTCACTGGCCTGGGCATTGAACCATCAGAAGAAAATGCTGGCCGTTTTTTGCGGCACGCTCGCGCTTGCGGTGCTGAGCTACATTGCTATTCCGAAGGGTTTTTTCCCGATCCAGGATATTGCCTTTGTGAACGGCCAGATTGTGGGGCCTGAGGATATTTCGTTCGAGGATATGCAAGCTAAGCAGCTTGAAGTGCTGCGTCTGGTTTCGGGCGATCCGGCCATTGATAGTCTGAATACCATCGTGGGCGCCGGTTCGATCTCGCGTGGGCGTTTCTTCGCTGTACTGAAAGACCCGAGCGACCGTGATGGGACATCCGAGGATTTTATCGACCGCGTACGCAAAATGGTGGCCGGTGTGCCGGGAGTGGCGGTGACCTTGAAGTCCCAGCAGGATATCAATCTTGGGGGCGGGGGCGGGGCTGCGCTTTATAGTCAGGTGTTGCGGTCTGCAAACCCAGCCGAGTTGGCGGTTTGGGCGGACAAACTGACGCAGGCCATGCTGAAATCCAATACATTCCGCGATGTGCGGAATGATTTGCAGCTTGGTGCCCGCATTCAAAGCGTGACCATCGACCGTACTGCCGCCGCGCGGTTTGGCCTCACGGTCGATGCCATCAATCAGGCTTTGTACGATGCTTTTGGCCAGCGACAGATTGCCGAATTCCAGACTCAGGAGAACCAGTACAAGGTCATCCTTGAAGTCGATCCGGCGTATTACTCGAAACTCTCTGCCCTGAACGCCATCTACATGCGCTCGCCAACCACCGAAGGCATGGTGCCGTTGTCGGCGGTTGCGAAACTTGAAACACAAACCGGTGGCGCGCAATCCATTCAGCGCAGCGGGCTGCTGCCGGCGGTAAATATCTCGTTCAATCTGCCCAAGGGCACGTCGCTGGGTGAAGCTGTGCGTAAAATCGAAGAGATCAAAGCCCAGATCGGTTTACCGGATACGGTTGTCGGATCATCGCAAGGGGCGGCGCAGGCGTTTGAAGAGTCATTGCGCTCGCAGCCGCTGCTGATTCTATCAGCCATTATCGCGGTCTACATCATTCTGGGCATTCTTTACGAAAGCTTCACCACGCCGCTGACGATTTTGTCGACCTTACCATCGGCCGGCCTGGGCGCGGTATTGATGCTGTGGTTGTTCCAGCTCGATTTCTCGATCATGGCGCTGATCGGTGTCATTCTGCTGATCGGTATTGTGAAAAAGAACGGGATTTTGATGGTGGACTTTGCGCTTGATGCGCAACGCACGCGCGGCATTTCGGCGAAAGAGGCTGTGATGGAAGCCGCGTTAGCGCGGTTCCGGCCGATCATCATGACTACGATTGCCGCCATGCTGGCTGCCATTCCGCTGATGATCGCCTATGGAACCGGCGCAGAATTGCGCCAACCCTTAGGTGTTGCGGTGTTCGGCGGCTTGGTGGTCAGCCAAGTGCTGACGCTGTTTTCAACTCCGGTGATCTACATCACCATCGACAAACTCTTCAGCGCCAAGCTGCATAAAGTGCCGCGCCTGCAAGCCTTGCTGCAAGGCAAAGCCCATCCCGCAGCGGGGGTTGATGGAGCCCCAGCGGCCGCTGAGTAGGGCAGCGCCGGCGCAAGCCCGAAATTCACGGTTTCGTGTACGCTGTGTCGCGCGATGGCCGAACTTCGGGCGGTTAGGCCAAGTGTGGCCTACATGCAACATCTTTGTGTTCGCCATGCGCACTAGCGATCATTATCTCTTAAGGTCGCATCGGCCACAGGACTAAGTTCCGCTCAGGAGCGAGAGGAAGGATGGCGTTCGCCGACTTAAGTGACTCGTTCCTGCGGCTATTTAAACTCAGGGAGATTCTTCGATGACGACGATGCGGCTGAAAAGCGCGCTGTTGTGCGCGGCTGCGAGCGTAAGTTTGCTGGTTGGCGGCAGTGCTTTTGCCCAACAGCAACAAGCGCAAGCCCAGGGCGGACTGGAAGAAATCGTGGTGACGGCCCAGCGCCGCGCTGAAAACTTGCAGGAAGTGCCCGTCACCGTCACGGCGTTCTCGCCCGGTGAGTTAGAGCGCCGCAATATCGATACCACCATCGACCTGGTGAAATTCGTGCCCAACATGCTGGGTCACTCGAACACCGGTCCGGCCACGTCGAACACCTACTTCATGCGCGGTTTGGGCTCGACCGATACGCTGTCGACCATCGACCTGCCGGTTGCCACGTACTTCGACGAAATCGTTATCAGCCGGCAGAACGCCAACCAGTTGTCGTTCTTTGATGTGGACCAGATCGAAGTGCTGCACGGTCCTCAAGGCACGCTGTTCGGCCGTAACGTCACGGGTGGTGCCATCTCCGTCACCATGAAAAAACCCGCCGAAGAGTTCAGCGGTAACGCCCAAGTGGGCTATGGCCGCTACAACTACTACGAAGCGCGCGCCACCGTGAACGCCCCGATCTCGGAAAAATTGCTGACCCAGTTGGGCGCGTTTTACACAGATGACGACGGCTACGTGAAAAACTACGCCACCGGCGACAAGCTGAATGATACCAACAACCTCGGCCTACGCGGTGCCTTCACCGGCAAGCTGAGCGATACCATCACCTGGAACGGTTCGTTCAACTACATGCGTGCCCGCGGCACCAATCTGTTGAACGACACCTGCGATACCTTGAACCCCGGCGTGCCCGCGAACTGCGAAGGCCGTTGGATCTTCTCTGGCCTAGCAAAGAACCGCCAACCGGCGTTCCCCAATCTGGTTGTCAGCATCGGCGGCGTTCTGACGCCCGCGACCTTGACGGGAGCGAAGAACAACTTCGATCCGCAGACAACGAAGGCGAACACCAAGCTGTCGATGTCGAACTTCACGATTGAAGCCAGCGACAACATGACCATTAACGTCATCACCGGTCATGTGCACACCAAGCAGGACATCGCCATCGACTTTCAATCGGGCCGTAACGGCCGCTCGCCCGCCAACCCGGGCCCGGCGGTTCCGTTCACCTTGGGGCCTGCAGGCAGCACGACCGGACACCCCCTGGGGTCGGGCTTTACGCTGTCGCAGCGCGTGGTTTCCGATCAGTTTACCCAGGAAATCAAGGCAACTGGCTCGTTGATGGGTGATCAGCTGAAGTATGTGGCTGGCGTGTACTACTATGACGAAAACAGCGACATGGACTTGGCCGATATCTTCCCGGTGGCCGGCACCAACCAAGGCCTGATCGGTCGTGACCAGCAGGTCGCGAACGGCACGAAAGCCTGGGCCGGTTATGCGCAGTTCGACTATGCCCTGACCCAGCAACTGACCGCTACGGTCGGTGCGCGCTTCACCAACGAAAAGAAAGATTTCGACACCAAAGACAGCCGCCCGGCTGGCGTGGTTTCGACCGTTACGGTGAACGGCCAGGTCCGCAACAACCGTTTAGACACTGCGAACCTTGCGCAGTTCGGTATCCCGACGGATCAGGAAGTGAACCTGTGGACGCCGCGCTTCGCCTTGAACTATCAAGCGACCGACGATGCGTTGCTGTTCGCCTCGGCCACCAACGGCTTCCGTTCGGGCGGTTGGAACGCGCGCGGTTCGGGTGCGAACACGCTTCTGACCTTCAAGCCTGAGAAGGTGTGGAGCTACGAGCTGGGTGCGAAGACCGAGTGGTGGGATAACCGCTTCCGCTTCAACGCCACCTTGTTCCATATGGACGTGAAGCAGTTCCAATCGCCTGCGTCATTCGTGGCGGCCGGTGCAACCGCACCGACCTTCCTGACGCTGAACGATGCGGATATGCGTAACCAAGGGATCGAGATCGAATCCCAGATCATGCCCGTCGATGGCTTAAACATCTTCGGCAGCTTGGGTTACCAAGACGGCAAATACCGCAACCAAGGTGCGACAACTGTGGCGCAACTCGCCGCTTGTAAAGCAGCTATTGCGGCCAATGCCTCAGCCGCTGTGCGCTTTGGGCCCGTCTCGGGTGGTTTGGGCGGTTGCGGCCAAGGCATCGTGAACGTCAACGGCGAATACGCCGAACTGGCGCGCACACCGCCCTGGACCGGCAGCATCGGCGCCAACTACGAAATCCCAATGGATTCGTGGAACGTCAACATCGTTCCCAGCGTCAGTGCCAACTACTCCAGCACGTTTGAATCTGCCGCAGCGAACGTCAGTTTCTTCCGTGCTGCCAACGGCACAAACTCGGTGCAGCGTTCTGATGGTCCGTTCGTCTCGGGCTCTCTGACGGAAAGCTACTGGGTCGTGAACGCCAGCCTGGCCATCGTCGATCAGAACGACCGCTATAAAGTCTCGGTCGAGTGCCAGAACTGCTTCGGCGAAGTTTACAACGTCGCCGGCATTTCGGGTTATTCGTACCTCAGTCATCCGGGTAACTGGATGCTGAAAGTGCGTACCAACTTCTAAAACTGAAAATTCAGTTGAAACATCAAGGCCCGGAGGAAACTCCGGGCCTTTTTGCTTTGTGACCAGATGACATTTATCAAACCCTGCCGCCCATATTTCGGGCGCTCCATCTTGGGCCAGATTGTTCACCCTTTCGCGCGAGCCTAGGGTATCGGTCTCAACATCAGGGGAGGTCGATCATGGATCGCCGTCATTTCTTCGCTGCCGCCGCTGCCGCGACCGCTGCTGCCGGTACTCTTCAGTCTGCTGCTGCCGCCACCGAAAAGCCGACCCTGAAAGGGCCATATATCGACCTGACCACGGGCAAGGGCACCGTGAACCTGCTGGCCCGCATCAACGGCAACATGGACGAGACCAAAGTAAAGTATGGTTCGGCCAGCGGCATCATCTCCGCCGTGCGCGAGAAAGAAAAGGTACAAGACCTGTTCGGTTTTGAAGTCGTTGCGGTCGCGAAGAATGAAGCACAAAAAGATGGTAGTGTGCGCTGCTATCACCGTGAAGCTATTCTTTATACCAATCTCGCCACCGGCGAAGTGTTGACCGAATATAAAAACCCGTTCAGCGATGAACTGGTGAAGGTGGTTGATGTTATCAACGACCCCTGGAATGAGCACTTTGAAGAATTTGCCAAGCCGGCGCCGTCGTACGGCGGCCTGAACCAAGCTGCGGCCGATGCGCCGCGCAAAGAGAACGTGCTGCCCTGGCAACTGTTGCCCAATGGGCTGATCACAGCGCTGCGTAACGTTAACCTCTACTACAAATCGGCCTTGCAGCCAGATCAATGGCCGCGCGAAAGCTCTGGGCCCATGAACCAGGTAAGCGAATGCTACACCTATGTGGTGAACCTGGCTGAAGCGCAGAACCCCAAACTGACGTCGCTACAAACCACGGGCACGTGGTCGCGCGTCACACCATGGCTGCCATGGATGCTGATGGGCACGGCCCCGGGGCATGTGCTGTACCAGTCGACCGTCATGAATTTTGACGATATCAACTTCTTCAAAAAGCCCGTGCGCGCGCACATGGAAAAGAACTATCCGCACATGCTGGTGCCGCCGCCCAAGGAAAGCTGGGACAAGCCCAACCTCTCAAGCTTGGAAGTCTACGCCAAGACGCAAAAGCCGGCCTCGGCAAAAGCGCCAAAAAGCTAAGCTACGGCTTCTGAGGTGTCGAACTGATTTCAAATGCTTCGATGATGCGGCCATTGGGGTCCATCATCATCATGTTACGCGCCTGGCCCGACCCTGACGGGCCAGGTTTCACCAGCACCAATGCATTCACTTTCGCGGCGCGCGCCGCCACTTCGTCCAAGTTGGCCACACGCATCGAGAACAGAACATCGCCGGCTTTGGCGCGCGCTTCATGCGCGTGTTTAGGCAGCCGCTCGGCATCGCGGCAAGCATCGGCTTTCTTGGGTTCGGTAATGCCGATGAATGCGATGTGCCCGCCCATGATGTCGCCGCCAGGATAGCTTCCTGATCCACCCATCAGAACAAGCCGGACCTGACCGCTGATGGGGATATCGACATACTGCGAAACACGTGCGCCATCGCGCACGCTGTCTTCCAGTACCCTCTGATTCAGAACGTCTCGGTAGAAGGCAATACTTTCATCAAGCTTGCAGGTCACTGTTACAGCGCGCAACAGCAGGCTTTGCACGGGGATGCGCGCAGCGGCATCGTCTGCGCGTGCACTGCCGGCGTAAGTACTCTGCGCACTTATCAATGTGGCTGCGACTAACAGCAGAAGGCGTTTGCGCATGCGTCACCTATGTTCGGGTTCGGGGGTAGGGTGGGCATCAAGCGCTGGCTTGCGCCGCTCTGTTTTGACGGGCGAGCGCAGAGATTGCGCTGACCAGTTTGTCGCTGGTCACGGGCTTTTCTAGGATCACCCAGCCCGGCGTAATACGCTTGGCGTCTTCCGGCGCTAAGTATCCGGTTGTGATGGCAACTACCAATCCAGGCCGCTGAATGCAAAGCTCGTGCGCTAAATCAAGGCCAGACATCCTGTCGCCCAATTGCAAGTCCGTGAGTAGGATTTGGAATTTCTCGCTCGTTGCGGCCAGTTCAAGCGCTTCGCGGGGACTGCTGATCGCGATCAC
>JAEUKL010000083.1 GCA_016793005.1 Rhodospirillaceae bacterium
CTAAAACGCCTTCCCACCGCGCCACCACCAATGTGGCCACCGCATTCCCCACAAAATTCGTCAGTGCGCGACACTCGGACATAAAGCGGTCGATACCGAGGATCAGCGCCATACCGGCTACCGGCACGCTGGGCACCACAGCTAGTGTCGCAGCCAGCGTGATGAAACCTGCCCCTGTTACACCTGCCGCGCCCTTTGAACTCAGCATGGCAACGGCAAACAATAGTAATTGTTCGCCCAGTGACAAATGCACATCCAGCGCTTGCGCGATAAAAAGTGCAGCGAGTGTCATGTAAATATTGGTGCCATCGAGATTGAAGCTATAGCCCGTCGGCACCACCAGCCCGACGATGGACTTGGGCGCGCCCGCACGCTCCATCTTTTCCATCAGCGACGGCAACGCCGATTCAGATGAGGATGTGCCCAGCACCAGCAGCAGTTCTTCTTTCAGGTATCGGATCAGCGCAAACACCGAAAAGCCGTTCAGCCGCGCGATGACGCCCAGCACCGCCACAACGAACAACAACGATGTAAGGTAGAAGGTTGCAATCAGCGCGGCCAGGTTTGCAATCGAGCCGATGCCATACTTGCCGATGGTGAAAGCGAAGGCGCCAAAAGCACCGATGGGCGCTGCGCGCATGAAAATCGCGACCAGCGTAAAGAAGGCGGCACCCACGGCATTCAGAAGGTCGACAACCGGCTTGCCTTTCTCCCCCACGATGGCCAACGCGATACCAAATGGAATCGAGAAGAACAACACCTGCAAAATATCGCCCTCGGCAAAAGCGCTGGCGACCGTGGTGGGAATGATATTCAGCAGAAATCCGACGATAGTCTGGTCGTGCGCTTTGGCCGCGTAAGTTTTCACCGCCCCTGCATCCAGCGATGCCGGATCGATGTGCATGCCGGTTCCAGGCTGCACAACATTGCCGACGATCAGCCCGATGAACAACGCGAACGTCGACACCGCGATGAAATAGGCAAATGCCTTGCCCGCCACGCCGCCGACTTTACGCAAGTCGGCCGTATCCGCGATGCCCGTCACGATGGTGAGGAAAATCACCGGCGTGATAATCATCTTCACCAGTTTGATGAACGCATCGCCCAAGGGCTTTAAGGCTTCGCCCGTGCTGGGCCAGAAATGCCCGATGATGGCGCCCAACGTAATCGCCGCCAGCACCTGTACATATAGGTTGCGGTAGATGGACTTCGGCCGCGGCGGCGCGTCGGCTGTAATTTTCATTATTCCCCCAGGCTGGCAGGGTTCAAATCGAACCCATTTCCCACCGTTATTATTACAATAGATATCGGCTCGTGTGCCAATGGATCATCCTTTCGCGGTTTTTGGCGCTGCGCTAGGGTCCGGGCATGTGGGACCAATTAGATCGCCTTAAATATGCGGACGAACGCGAGGTTGTCCGCGCCCTTTTAGCCGCCCAACCCTTAACGCCGGCCCGACGGTTTCATGTGTGCGATGAAGCCGAAGAGCTTGTGCGGGCGGCACGCGCGCAGTCTGAACGCAAGGGCGTGGTGGAATCATTCCTGCAGGAATTTTCGCTGGGCACGCGCGAAGGCTTGGCATTGATGTGCCTGGCCGAAGCCGTGTTGCGCATCCCTGATGCCGATACGCGCGATAAATTGATCGCCGAGAAAATCGGCTCGGCCGATTGGGCCAGCCACTTGGGCCAATCGGACAGCCTGTTCGTCAACGCCTCCACCTGGGGCCTGATGCTGACAGGGCGCTTGGTGGATGTAGACACCCAAGCCAAACAAAATCTGGGCGGATTCCTGACGCAGCTGGCGGGGCGCATCGGTGAGCCGGTCATACGGCGCGCGGTGGCTGTTGCTGTACGCATGATGGGCGAGCAGTTCGTGCTGGGGCGCACGATTGAGGACGCGCTGGCGCGGGCGAACCGCGAAAACATTCTGGGCTCTTTCGACATGCTGGGCGAAGGTGCGCGCACAGCGACCGATGCCGAACGCTACGAGTGCATTTATGCAGACGCCATTGAAGCCGTCGGGCGCGCCGCCAGCAATGCTGGCCCAGAACAGGGCCATGGCATTTCTGTAAAACTCTCCGCACTTTGCCCACGTTACGAAGCCACGCAGGAACCCCGCGTCTGGAGCGAGCTTTATCCGCGCCTGAAGCGCCTGATGCTGCTGGGCGCCAAGCACAACCTGAATCTGGCCATCGACGCTGAGGAAGCAGACCGGCTGGTCTTATCACTGAACCTGGTGGAACGCCTTTGCACAGAACCGGAACTCGCGTCGTGGCGCGGCTTGGGTGTCGTGGTGCAGGCTTACCAAAAACGCGCACGCAACGTAGTTGCGGCATTGGCCGAGCTAGCGCAGCGGCATCAACGACGCCTGATGATCCGATTGGTCAAAGGGGCTTATTGGGACAGCGAGATCAAACGCGCCCAGGTGGCGGGGCGGCCCGACTACCCCGTGTTTACCACAAAACCTGCAACAGATTTGTCGTACCTGGTCTGTGCGCGCGACCTGATCGCCGCCAGCCCGCATTTATATCCGCAATTCGCCACACATAACGCGCACACGTTGGCGGCAGTGCGATTGATGGCCTCCGAGAAGAACGTGCCCATCGAGCATCAGCGCCTGCACGGCATGGGCGAAGCGCTATACCAGGCGGCCCGCACACGGTACGGCAACATCATGGTGCGCACCTATGCGCCCGTGGGTGGGCATGAAGATTTGCTGCCGTATCTGGTGCGACGCCTGCTCGAGAACGGCGCGAACACCTCATTTGTTCATGCCCTGCTGGATGAACGGTTTGCTGCCGAGGAAGTAGTGCGCGATCCGATCGGTTTGGTCGAAGCGCACCCGGATCGTCATGCCAAGATTCCCACCCCTGCCAACCTATATGGATCAACGCGGCGCAATCCGTTGGGCCGTGATTTCTCGATGGCCGATGAACGCGCCCAAAGTGCCAAAGCCGTGCAATCACTGAAGCAGGAGAAGCTGATCGCGGGGCCGATCATCGGCGGCAAATTGCGGACACCAGGGGCCGCCCAGCCCGTTAGAAGCCCTGCCGCGCGCGATACACTTGTTGGCCACGTCCATGATGCCTCGGTTGCTGATCTGGATGCGGCCATCAAAGCTGCACGCACCTCACAACAGGCCTGGGATCAGGCGGGCGGCATCGGGCGCGCTGCAACTTTGCGCGCGATGGGTGACGCGCTGGAAGCCCAAACCGAGCGCTTGGTCGCGTTGTTGGCGCTGGAAGCCGGAAAGACTTTAAATGATGCGGTGGCCGAAGTGCGCGAGGCCGCGGACTTCTGCCGTTACTATGCGCATTTAGCAGAAATGCAGTTCGCGATCCCTGAAACGCTGACCGGCCCCACCGGAGAAGTAAACAAACTGCTCTTGCAGGGTCGCGGCGTGTTTGCCTGCATCAGCCCCTGGAATTTCCCGCTGGCGATTTTCACCGGCCAGATTGCCGCAGCCCTGGCGGCGGGCAATGCCGTGCTGGCCAAGCCCGCCGAACAAACACCGCTGATCGCAGCGGAAGCCGTGCGCCTGTATCACAAAGCAGGCTTGCCTCCAGACCTTTTGGCTCTGCTGCCGGGCCCAGGTGAAACAGTGGGCGCCGGCTTGATCGCGCATCCGGGCATTGATGGCGTGGCGTTTACCGGCGGCACAGATACCGCGCAACGCATCAACCGTGCGCTGGCAGCACGACCCGGACCCATCATTCCCTTCATCGCCGAGACTGGGGGGTTGAACGGGATGTTCATCGACACCAGCGCGCTGAAAGAGCAAGTGGTGGATGACGTGATTGTATCCGCGTTCGGCTCGGCGGGTCAGCGCTGCTCGGCCTTGCGCGTGCTGTTCGTGCCTCAGGACTCCGCTGACGACCTGCTTGCGACGCTTAA
>JAEUKL010000107.1 GCA_016793005.1 Rhodospirillaceae bacterium
GTTCACATCGTCCAGCTTTGCCGCCACGCGTTGCGCCACATCGCGGCTGTTCTCGCCGATCAGCATCATCACGGTGGTCAGAACGATTTCCTGGCCGTTCTCAGTTGCGGCCCCCGTGCGCAGTTCGCTGCCGTCGCTGACATCGGCGATATCGCGCACCCTGAGCGTGAAACCTTCGCTTTTGAACACAACGATCTCGCGAATATCCTCGAGCGTACGCACCTGGCCTGGGGCGCGCACCAGAAATTGCTCGCCGTTTCGTTCGATATAGCCTGCGCCGACATTGTTGTTGTTGGCGCTGATGGCGTCGGCCAGATGGCGCAGCGTCAGCCCATATGCCACAAGCCGGTCAGGATATGGCGTGATGTGAATTTGGCGCGTGTAGCCGCCGATGGCATTCACTTCGGACACACCGCGCAGGGTGCGCAACTGCGGGCGCACGACCCAGTCTTGAAGCGTACGCAGATCCATCGGCGTCCAGCCCGTACCGTCGGGCTTTTTGGCTCCTGCCTCAGGCTCCACCGCAAACATGTAAATTTCACCCAGTCCCGTCGAAATGGGGCCCATCTCGGGCTCAACACCACCGGGCAGCTGGCTGCGTACGGTTTGCAGACGTTCGCTTAAAAGCTGACGCGCAAAGTAGATATCGGTGTCGTCGTCGAACACCACGGTGACCTGCGACAGCCCATAGCGCGACAGCGAGCGCGTATGATCCAGATGCGGAATGCCCGAGATGGCAGTTTCAATCGGGAACGTGATCTGCTGTTCCACTTCCAAGGGCGAGCGGCCCGGCGCTTCGGTGTTGATCTGGACCTGAACATTGGTGATATCGGGTACGGCATCAATCGGCAGGCGCGTAAAGTTGTAAACGCCCAATGCCGCCAATCCCACCACCACGGCAAGGACGACCCAGCGCTGGCGGATCGAAAAATAAATGATGCGTTCAAGCATGATACATCTCGGCCCTTAGTTTTTAGTGCTCATGCTCGGCAGATTCTTTGCCAAGGTCCGCCTTGAACAAGTAGCTGTTCTTGGCCGCGTAAATGTCGCCGTCGTAGACGCCCTCCAGAATCTCGGTCCAGGTTCGATCGGCCTTGCCCAACAACACCTGGCGCACCTCGAACTCTGTTTTACCGGCCACAAACACCACCGGCTTATCGTTGATGATTTGAATGGCATCGGTGTGCACGGCTAAGGGAACATCGGTTTCAGACACGATGATGTCGCCGCGCACCGCCATACCGGGCCGCCACAACCCTTCGGCATTATCAAGCGCCACACGCGCCAGCACCGACTGACTTGAGGCTTCGGCCACTGGCAACAGCGCGCTGATTTGCCCTTCGCCCATGACTGCGCCGTCAGGGGTGATCAGTCGCACCCGCTGGCCCGATTTCACTTTGGCCAGGTCACGCGGGAAAATGTGCAGCTCGCTCCACACCTTGCTTAGGTTAGCCACCTCGAACAGCGGCTCGGCACCCGTGATTTCGCCGACGTTCTTATTGCGGCCGATGACGATGCCGTCGATGGGCGATTTGACCTGATAGGCTTGCAGGCTTTCATTGCTTTCAATCGAGGCCAGCGCCTCGCCTGTGGAAACTTTATCGCCGATGTTCTTGCGCACTTCGCGAATCAGCCCCGTAAAGCGCGCATTCACGCGGGCATGGCCGGTCGCATCGAGCACAATGGAACCCATAACAGTCACGGTATTCGCGATTTTGGCAGGGCCCGCTGCGGCCGTTTCAACGCCCGATTCTTTGGCGGCTTGCGGTGTGATTTCCACATGGCTGGGCAATCCCTTGGCGCCGTGGTCGTGCTCATCGGCACCGTGGTCGTGGTCATGCTCACCCGACGGCGCAGGCGGCTGACCTGCCATGATGGCAACACCCAAGATCAGAGTGACAACGGCAATGCCGGCCAGAATTTTTTTCTGAGGGCTCTCAAACATCATTTTAAACCACCTGATTCAGCGGCCAGGGCCTGACCTACAAGCCGTTCAATATCGATCACAAGAAGATGATAGGACGCAGCCGCCGCGATCTTATCACCGCGTAAATCCAAAAGTTGGCGTTGGGCGGTATTCAGTTCCAACAGCGACGAACGCCCTGCACGGAAAGCGCTTTCCGCCTGTTCCTGCGCGCGCTGGGCCGCCGGCAAAGCCCCTGATTGCAGCAGTTCCAGCGAAGTACGCGCTAAGTCGGCGCGTTGACGTAGGGCAAAGAGCGTGCCGAGGATGTCATTGCGGCGGGCTTTCTCGTCCGCATCCAGCCCGCCAAGACGGCTGCGCGCTTCATCGGCGGCGGGCTTGGCGCGGCCCGCCGTGCCCAGCGGAATCGATGCCGACAGCACGAATGCCTGATCGCGCGCGGCTTGCAAGCGCCGGACCCCCGCCGATACGTCTATATCCGGCATCGCTTGTGCCTCAGCCAACTTCACCGCGGCTTCACGCACACGGCGCTCGGACGCAAACCGCAGAATGTCGGGGTTGCGTTCAGTCATCTCTTGCAAAGCTGCGAACCCCGGCAATGTGGGGGCCGCAAACAAATCGCCCAGCACTTGGCCGGCCGATTCAGGGGCCCCACCCCAGGCAATCACCAACTGGCCCCATGCTGTACGCAAATTTGAGGCCGCCTGTTTTTCGGCCAGATCCGACTGCACGGTTGCGACGTCCGCATTGCTGCCCTCGACCGGCAGCGCCACGCCCGAGGAGACGCGTGTTGCAACGATCTGGCGCGCGCGCGCCGCCAGAATTTTGTCTTCGCGCGCGATGTTCAAAGCCTCTTGCGCTTCCAGAACCGCGATGAACCGCCGGGCCACATCTGCCATCACGTCCAGCCGCGCGGCCTGTAATTCAAGTTCGAGTGTTTCCTTTTCGCCTGTCGCGACCGCCATGCGCCGCGCGCGTTTGCCGCCCATTTCCAAGGTTGCGCCCAAACTGAGCGTCAGCTCGGCATCGTTGAAGGTGCCGAGGTTTCCGGTGCCCAAAATATTTTCTGCTTCTGCCGACAATTTTGTTGCCGGCCGCAAGCCTGCCTGCGCTTCGCGCGCGGCGGCCCCTTGGCGCAAAAACACCTGACCTTGCAGGCGCGGATCGCTCTCGACGGTGAGTTTCAACGC
Source organism: Rhodospirillaceae bacterium (assembly GCA_016793005.1). Taxonomy (GTDB): domain Bacteria; phylum Pseudomonadota; class Alphaproteobacteria; order Rhodospirillales; family Rhodospirillaceae. The sequence continues at coordinate 3,115 of JAEUKL010000107.1, forward strand.
ATCCTGCAGCGACAACCGCAACGGCGGCGCGGTTTGCGCAACCGCACTTCCGGCCATGATGAACCCGCTGAGACACAGGCAGACAGGGATAACCCTGGAAAAGATCAGACGCATAACAACCACCGCACACAATCGAGGCAGACGCGGACCCGTCACATCAAGAGACAGGGCGCATTGATATTCAGGCTACGCGCAGGACGTTAGAATCGCTGCGCAGCAGACAGAGTTGTGGTGTGGTTTAGGCTTTGGGTGGGCGGAACAGCGAAAACACGACCGTGTTTTGCGCTGATACGATGGGCATAACGTGGAACTGCGGCACGTCCGCGCGTTCCAGTTCGATGGTGGTGACAGGAATGGCGGCCAGCGTGAATTGGCAATCGTCACACGACGATGCATCCAAGTTGATGGCCTTGGAACCGCAATCCTCGCCTTTGACGACAACCCCGCCGGTGTCGGCATGATCGTGCCAGACATTTTTGCAGTGATGATGGCTTAACGTCGTGCCCATGGCTTGCGCGGCTGCACCCGAGAGGGGCATCCACACCAGCAGGGTCGCTGCAATGAGGGCACGCACAATGTTCATGACCGCGCTTATACGGCAGATCGCGTGCGATTGAAAGGTGGCCGCAATCACGATTGTGTTTGAGGGTTATCGTGTTGTTTTTATTCGGGGTTACTTTTCGGTCCGCAGGCATTTAATCGGTGCGCGGGCATTTAAAACGCCGCCGTTCTTTTTTGTTCTGCGTAAATCAGCCCCGATTGCACAACTTGACCTGGGTCAAGGCCGCTTTACGTACCCGGGAGCAAGCTGATCCTGTTCAATCAACTGAACAGGTGAATTATGGAAACGCATGAAGTTTACTTTCTGGCTTATGTTCTGGCCGCTGGCATCACGTTCTTCGCGGCGCTGATTTACGCTGGCAGCACCAGCAAAAAATAAGCAAAAGAAATAACGCCAAAAAGCGAACTGGCCCGCCTTAAAGGTCGGGCCAGTTGCCGTGCGTCCAATTTTAGCTTGGACTTTTTAAAGCTGCGCAGTTTTATGCTGCGAGTTTCTGATCCGCCGAAAGTGCAGCGGGTGCTGCTTTCTCGGCGGCGAGACGGCGTCCTTCTTCGGCACGCATCTCGAGATAGGGTTGCCAGTGCATCCATTTTTTCGTGGCATCGGGGATGAAACCCCAGCTGCGAATCTTCGGCCCCATGATGAAGATCGTCCACACCTCAGCGCCCTCGTAGGGCAGCATGATGCGGTGTTGCGACCAGCCATGGCGCATGCGGAATTGACCGGGCTCGCGGCGGAACACGCCTTCCGGTGTGTGCTCGCTGTAGCCGCCTTCCAGAATGTATGAGCCCCAGAACGCCCACGGATGATCGTGCAGACCGCCGTCGTCGTCGGACTTCCAGAAGCGGTGAATGGCAATTTGGAAAATGCCGGGAATTTTGATCAGCGAAATCCGTTCCAGATACGGCTCGGACGTTTGGCGCTCGGTGATGATCTTTGTCGGCCACCAAGACTGGCGGCGGCGCCACGCTGCAAAACGTTTATACCAGGGTGCTTGAACCATGGACGTCTTATGCCCTCGTTGTCGTTTCCAACCTGTTAAAACTGGGCCCATTAAAACCGGGCTCTGCTGCTGATTTAGATAGTGCAGAGACTCGCGCGAATCCATGAAAAACCGCGGTTTTCTGCGGGTTTCGGCACCCCTACAGCCGCCTGTGGCTGGCTGATTCGACGCTCTACAATATCTAGTGTGCAGCATCAGAAATGCGTTGGGTGAAACCCGCATCGCAGCTATACGCAAAGCTATGGCGACTCAAAAACGACGTTGGTTGCGCTGGGTGTGGGGCACGTGTGTGACCCTGCTTTTACTGCCTGCGGCGATCACACTCATCTTCGCCGTTGTGCCTGTGCCGCTGACACCATTGATGCTGATCCGCAGCTTCGAAGGAGCGGGCATTCGCAAACAGTGGGTACCGCTGGATCAGATCTCGATTGATCTTCAACGTAGCGTCGTTGCCTCCGAGGATATGGGTTTTTGCAAACACTATGGGTTTGACCAAGCCGCACTTGAAAAAGCGTGGGAGAGCTACGAGCAAGGCGGCAAGCTGCGCGGCGGCAGCACCATTACCATGCAGACGGCAAAGAATGTATTTCTGTGGCCGGATCGTACCTTTGTGCGCAAAGGCCTAGAAGCATGGCTGACGCTTTACATCGAAACGCTGTGGAGCAAGCAGCGCACGCTTGAAGTTTATCTGAACATCGTCGAGTGGGGCTCGGGCGTGTACGGTGCCGAAGCCGCCGCACAGTTTCACTTCGGCAAAAGTGCAGCGGCCCTCAGCAGCAAGGAAGCCGCCCTGCTGGCCACCGTGCTGCCGAACCCGCGTCGCATGTCGGCATCAAAACCCGGGCCTTATGTGCGCACCCAGGCTGAAACGGTTGAATACCGCGCAGCGCGTTTGGGCGAATATGGCGACTGCTTGCCGAAGCCCAAGAAGCCTTAAGTTATTTTTTGAGAATCGCGTTTTCCGAAAACCGGTGTCCACTTTTCGGCGCGACGCCCTAAATTACAATCGCAGCCGCTTCGTGTTCCAACAGGCGCATGATGCTGAGTGCTGCCATGTGCGAGGTCTTGGGATTATCGGGCGACGGGTTTGCGTGAATTTCCAGGCGCAGCGACCCGAAGGCCCCATCGGCCTCAAGGCGGTGCACATTCTGCGTTACGCCGGGATCGGCGAGCAGCGTCACGCGCGTCTTTTCAAAACCAATGCCCGCGAGTGCCGCGGTTGCCGCAACGTTGGCGTTTTTCGGAAAGGCCAGCGCGGCCTCGCGCGCGGTGCCGTTGAAGATCACCGTGGGCACTGTGATTTTGGAAAGGTCGTGGGATTTTTCGGCCGGCGTCCCCGACCACGCCTTCGGAGGCTTTGAAGATTTCAATTCCACGCGATCAATGCCGGCCAGTTTTCCCGACGCCAGCGCGTCAACACCCGGCAGCGCGCCCGCGGGCAGTTTCAGTTGCGCGGTTGAGGCTTCGGCGGCGGCCTTGATCTCATCCCACAAGGCCTGATCAGCCAAACTACCGGTCGAGACAATGATCAGATTGAACCCCGCCTTCAGCACGGCGGCACCATGGGCCTTCACAGCTGCGTGCCCGGCCGCTTCCACAACAAGGTCAGGCTTGAAAGCCAGAAGTTCGGGCAGGGTATACACAACCGGATGCGTGCCCACCGAAACTGTATCCGTCGGCAGACCCAGGGCCGCGACGACCTGATATGTCTCGGGGCGCGCAGCACAGAACTGACTGATCAGTTTGGCAATGGCGCCATTACCCAAGAGTGCGATTTTCATAAAAACTCCGAACCCAAGCGCGAGAATGTGAATGTGCGCGGGCGTAATCCCAAACTACCAATAGCGCAACCGCTATTGCTGCAAGGCTGCCCTTCGGGGCGCACCCTTCGAGGTACGAAAGCGTCATCGTTCAGGATAGACCCATACCGGTGCCCCATTATGATGATGCGGCATTCACGCACACCAAGAGGGGCCGTCATGGCAAAAGCCAAGCCAAAAGCAAAGACCGCAAAAACAAAGGTCACAAAGAAGAAAAGCATGAAGCTGTTTTACTCACCCATCCATGGCTTCATTCACAAGGTGCTGGTGGTGGCTCATGAAGCCGGGCTGTGGAATGAGATTGAATTTGTGCCGATCTACCCGATGCGTGACGGCTATTCGGTGGCGGCCATCAACCCGCTGCACAAAGTACCGACCCTGGCCTTGAAAGACGGCACCGTTCTCTACGGAAGCCAAACCATTGTTGAGTATTTGGATGCGCGCGGCAAAACCACGCGCAAGCTGTACCCCAAAGCCGGGCCTGCACGCTGGGATGCGCTTCGTCGTTTGGCTTTGGCCGACACCGTGTTTGAAGTGACCGTCAACATGGCTTTGGAGAAGGGCGAAGTGCCGATGCGGCCTTCGGTGTTTTCCTGGTACTGGCCCAAAGTCGAGCGCGCACTGGACCAAATGGAAAAGGATGCGGCCAAGTTTAAAGGCTTCGACATCGGCCAGGCCGCAACCTTGCATGCCTTAAGCTACCTCGACCGCCAGTGCGGCAAGGGCCTAAAGCCGCCTGTTCCCGAGAACTATAACTGGCGCAAAGGGCGCCCGAAATTGACGGCGTGGTGGAACAAAGCCTTGAAGCGCCCATCGGTGACGTCACATTTCAACAAGGATTTTGTCGGGCCCGACACGCCGGAATTTGCCGCAGCGCAAGTGGCCGAGGTGTTGGCCGCACAAGGCAAGAAGGCCGCGTCACGCGCGCCGCAAAAAGTTGACTATCACTATCTGGGTTAGCCGTTTCCACACGAGGGGTGAGAAGATGAAGCATATTTTATGGGGTGCCGTGGTGCTCGCAGCTTTGGCGAGTTGCGATTCAAAAGCGCCGGCGCCGATTGCCGCGCCAAAACCCGGCACCATCATCAAAGACTGCGACACATGCCCCGAAGTGGTGGTGATCCCACCCGGCAGCTTCACGCAAGGGTTTGATGGCGGTGAGCCGGAACGCTACGAAGGCAAGCCCCACCAAGTGAAGATCGCCTACAGCTTTGCCGTCGGCAAAACCGAAGTAACCACCGGGCAGTTCCGCGAGTTCGTGGAAGCCACCGGTCACCAAACCAGCGATGTCTGCAACATCTGGGACGGGAAAACGGCCTTGGCGACACCGGGCACAGGCTGGCGCAATCCCGGGTACGGCCGCCCCGCCGCAGACAACGAACCCGTGGCTTGCGTGACATGGGTCGACGGCAAGGCCTACGCGGATTGGCTGTCGAAAAAAACCGGCAAGAAATATCGCCTGCTGACCGAGTCAGAGTGGGAGTACGCCGCACGTGCCGGGGCTACGACCTATTACACCTGGGGCGATGACCCTAACGGCGGGTGCGAAATTGCCAACATCGGCGATCAGTCGGTGAAGGATTTACCGCCCCCCTTCACGCCGCGCCCGTTCACACCAGCGACCTGCAACGACGGCTACTCGTTCATTGCACCGGCCGGCGCATTGAAGGCCAACGCATTCGGTGTGCACGACATGATCGGCAGCGTGTGGGAATGGGTGGAAGATTGCTACGTGTTCCCATACCCGGACAACACGCCCACTGACGGCAGCGCCTATACAGGACCGAACGGCTGTGACCGCCGCGTGTCCAAGGGCGGCAGTTGGGGCAGTGCTCCGGAACGCCAGCGCCCGACGTTCCGTGGCCGCGATCCGGAAACCCTGGTCTCGCAGGTGTTCGGCTTCCGCATCGCGCGCGATCTGTAGAGCCAACATCACCGCATGTTTCAACCGGCCGCGCATTGTGCGTGGCCGGTTTTTTATAAGCGCGGTAGCCTTTAAAAAACGCGTCCTCTGAAATGGTATATATTAGAAATAATATATTATTCTTAACGATTTAATGCGTTCACTTGACGGACGAACTTCGACTTGCGAAGTTAGCGCATGTCTGACGCCCCGGCCCGCCGTTCTGATTCCTTTTCTGTGCGTTCACTGGAACGCGGCCTGGATATTTTGCGCCTGCTGAACCGCCACAACGGTTTGACGGTCACTGAAACCGCCGAGCAGGTGTCTCTGCCGCGCCCTACCGCCTTCCGGTTGCTGCGCACGCTGGAGCGTCTTGGCTACATCTTCCGCGACGACGCCGACAAAAAGTATCGCCTGACGGCGCAGGTCCGTTCGCTCAGTCATGGTTACGACCAAGAGGAGTGGCTGCCGAAGATCGCGCGGCCCATCATGGTCGAACTGTGCAAAAAGATTCTGTGGCCCGTGACGATCTCCACCAACATGGGTTCGCAAATGCTGGTGC
>JAEUKL010000111.1 GCA_016793005.1 Rhodospirillaceae bacterium
CACAGCGTTCGGCAAGGTTTCAGGTGTAACCCAGAAAGACGGCCAAACATTGCTGGTGATGGATAAGGTCGGCGTACCGATCGACAAAGTGCTGTCGATCACCGGCTAAACGGCCAGGAAATTTGACTGAATCGTTAGTTAGAAATTAACCCCACCGCGCCACTCTTGAGAGTGGAACCGTCTCAGATCGGACCCTGGTGTCAGGCAAAAAAGACACGAAGGGCGCGGCGAACTAAAGGAGACAAAAGATGTCGCTTTTTGGTGCATTATTCTCGGGTGTGTCTGGCCTGCAATCGCAGTCCAGCGCCATGGGCGCCATTGCCGACAACGTGACCAACGTCAACACCATCGGCTACAAAGGCACGAAGGTGAACTTCAAGACGCTGATCACAGCTCAGGTGTCCTTGACGCAGTATTCGCCGGGCGGCGTGCAATCTGCGCCTAAGCAGCAAGTTGACCTACAGGGTCTGTTGCAGGCCACCACCTCTTCTACCGACCTGGGCATTTCCGGCTCAGGCTTCTTCGTGACCAACGAAGCCGCACAGCCCGCGCAAGGCGACCTATTCACTTACACGCGCGCCGGTTCATTCAAGGTCGACAAAGAAGGCTACCTGCAGAACGTCGGCGGCGCTTACATGCAAGGCTGGCCCTTGAGCTTCTATGACGGCACGCCCAGCGCCAACAAAGTACAAGTGGGCAACAACACCTTCATGAAAGCCTACGTCAACGATGCCGGCGACCGCGTTCTGGTCAACGACAACGTCATCGACGGAACCAATCTGCGCCCGCTGAACCTGCAAACCATCGGCGGTACGGCCTCGCCCACGACAACACTGTCGGTCGGCGCGAACCTGCCGGCTGAAGCGCTAGTGAACGACCAGGAACGCGTCAACACGCTGATCTTTGACAGCCTGGGCAACCCCCACAACATGACCTACGGCTTCACGAAGACGACGCAGAACACCTGGCGCATGAGCATGGAGCAGCCGGCGCAATCTGCCGTCATTACGCAGAAGACGCAGAACGGCGAAGTGCACTTTGCGTCAGGCCGTATTGACTTCAACGATGAATTCACCTCGCCGATCACCGGCCAGATTGATATCTCACCGTTGGGCGCCGCAACCACGTTCACCATCAGCGCCAACGCCGATGACGCCAACAACGTTGACACCACCGGCCGTACGCTGAGCCAAATTCTCGACCAGACGGCAAAGATCATGAACGATTACTTTGTCTCTGTGTTCGGGTCGGCCCCCTCGCCGCCAGGCAACTGGGTCCGCCGCATCGCCGGTGAAAACGGCATTACGTTCGACCAGGCTTCTGAATCGGTCGACATGACGTTCACCGCGACCGCGACCGATAGCGCGGCCGCGCCGAAGCAGCTCATCACGCAAAGCTCGACTGACGGCTACAGCGTGCCAGCGCTTGATCCGACGTATGGTTGGTACACGCAAGTAGACCCCAATACCGGCGCGCCGGGCCTGAACGCCCCGTCGGTGGAATTCGCGGGTAACGGCACGCCCAACGAATTCTTCAATCGGACATCGTCTCAGGCACCGTCACCGGGGCATACGGTTGAGATCATCTGGGCCAACGGCGCCGAGAACATGGTCAACGGCAACACCAAGAGCCCGCCGATCCAAGCCTTCTTTGGTAACTACAATACCCCGGATGGTCTGACGCAGTTGTCGGGCAGCTTCCAGCTGAACTACCTGCAACAGAACGGCGCCAAGTTCGGTAACTTCGCAGGCGTCACCGTCGGCACCGATGGCGTTGTGACCGCATTGTTCGATAACGGCGTGACGCGCCCGGTGTACATGATCCCCGTCGCGACGTTCACCAACCCCAACGGCTTACAATCGCTGTCGGGCAACGTCTGGATCGCGACCGACTTCTCGGGCAACCCAACCTTGCGCGAAGCCGGCGACGCCGGCGCAGGCCAGATCAACGCGGCCTCGCTGGAATCGTCCACCGTCGACCTGGGTGAAGAATTCACCCGCATGATCACCACACAGCGCGCGTACTCATCTGCCGCAAAAGTGATCACGACCTCGGATGAAATGCTGGACGAGTTGCTGCGCATCAAGCGCTAACCGCGCTGACTGAATAAGAGGACTGATATAAAAAAACAGAACCCCGGCCGAAAGGTCGGGGTTTTGAATATCAGGAGCTTTTCCCCGAGAAGTGGACACCACTTGGCGTGGGAAAAGCGACCAAACAAAAAGTCCTATTTAAAATCTAATCCCAAATCCAAACACGGCGCGGAGTGCGTGATCCAGCCCGCCGACATCAAATCCACACCGCTTTCCGCTATGGCCGCCGCCGTTGTTTTAGTGATGGACCCCGATGCCTCGGTCACAGCACGTCCGTTCACCAGTTTCACGGCGTCTGCCAGTTGCGCCGGCGTCATGTTGTCGAGCAACAGCACATCGGCGCCCGCCGTAATGGCTTCGTCAATCTGCGAGATGTGATCGACCTCGGCTTCGATCTTCACCATATGGCCCACGCTCAGGCGCGCCGCTTTCACGGCTGCTGCCACACCACCGACCGCTGCAATGTGATTATCCTTGATCAGGACCGCATCATAGAGCCCGAAGCGGTGATTGACCCCACCGCCGCAGCGTACGGCATACTTTTCCAACGCACGCAGACCCGGCGTGGTTTTGCGTGTGCAGCACACTTTGGCTTTGGTATGGGCGATGGCCGTTGCAATTTCGGCCGTGGCAGTTGCCACGCCCGACAGATGGCCCAGGAAGTTCAGCGCCACCCGCTCAGCACTTAAAATCGGGTGCGCAGGCCCGGCGATTTCAAGCACGACCTCACCGGCCGTCACCCGTGTTCCGTCGGGCACTTTAACAGTCACGCTCAACGCATCGCTTAAAACTGCGAACGCATGCTTGGCCACGTCCACGCCCGCAATCACGCCCGGCTTGCGTGCAGCAATAACCGTACGGGACCGCGCCGTCACCGGCACTGTCGCCGCTGTGGTGATATCGCCCGCATCGCCCAGATCCTCGGCCAATGCGCGGCGCACCGCTGCATCAATGTGGTGAAACGCGAGGCTCATGCTGCCTTAGGTGCCATACTTCCAGCCATTGATCATGCGCTCGACCGAAATGCGCGCCTTCGCAGCTATGGCCGGGTCGATATGCACTTCGATCTGTTCCGTTTCCAATGCGTGCAGAATGTTTTTAAGCTCGATCTTCTTCATGAAGGGGCACAGGTTGCACGGCTTCACGAAATCAAGCTCGGGGAAGTCGGCGGCGACGTTGTCGCTCATGGAGCACTCGGTCACCAGCACCACTTTCGGCGGCTTGTTCTTCGCCACGTAGTCGATCATGCCCGCGGTCGAACCGGTAAAATCGCACTCAGCCACCACCTCAGGCGAGCATTCCGGGTGCGCCAGCACAACGACACCGGGATTGTTTTCGCGCAAGGACCGAATGTCAGACGGGCTGAATTGCTCGTGCACCATGCAACGGCCCTTCCAGGTGATGATTTCGCACTTCACCTGCTTGGTCGTGTTCAGGGCCAAATATTCATCGGGCAGCATGATCACGCGCGGCACGCCCAAGCCTTCGACGATTTGAGCAGCATTCGCCGACGTGCAGCAGATGTCGGACTCGGCTTTCACGTCGGCCGATGTGTTCACATAGGTGACGACCGGCACACCCGGATACTGCGCTTTCAGTTTGCGCACATCTTCCGCCGTGATCGCTTCCGCAAGCGTGCAGCCGGCGCCCATGTCGGGGATCAGCACCTTCTTGGAGGGGTTCATGATCTTCGAGGTCTCGGCCATGAAGTGCACGCCCGCCATGACGATGATATCGGCTTCGGTCTTGGCGGCACTGCGCGCGAGCGCCAACGAGTCACCCGTAATGTCGGCGACGCAGTGGAAAATTTCCGGCGTCATGTAGTTGTGCCCCAGGATCACGGCGTTCTTCTGCTTCTTCAGCTGATTGATGCGGTCGATCAGCGGCGCGAACACCGGCCATTCCACTTCGGGGATGACTTTCTTCACCTTGTCATACAGGTGAGCCGTGTTGCGCTCGACCTCTGAGGTGTAACGCAGGTCGGCCGTGGTGGGGGTAACAACGTTCATCGCGCATCCTTTCGGCGTTACTTAAAGCGCCTGCTTTGTCTATGGCCCCGGTTGCCCAGGGCCAGTCAGCGCCCACCCCTCAATTATGCTTAAATTGAGTATAAGACGGGCGCACGAAAACCACGTTTCGCAACGTGGTTCATAAACGTTAGGTGTCAGAAATGCTCAAGTCAAGCATAAGAGAGTTAACGCGCCAAATCATAACCCATTGAATTATTTGTATTTTATATTTTAGAGCGGCGCTTTTGTCCGCCCAGATGGCTTAATTCGGACTGGCAGCCGCACGCCGGACTGGGGTCGCTCGCGAATCACATCGCGGCGGAAGCGGAACAACTCGGCGGGCCGTCCGCCGGTCTGACTGGAGACCTGGCCCGTGGCCTCAACCAGCCCTTCATTCGCCACAAGCCGGCGGAAGTTCTGCTTATGCAGGCGCGCACCCGCCAGGGCTTCGGCCGCGCGCTGCAATTGGTAGAGCGTGAAGTTGGGCGGCATCAGTTCAAAGATCACCGGCCGGTATTTGATCTTCGCGCGCAAACGCCCCATGGCCGTAGCCATGATCCGCCGGTGGTCCTTAATCAAGGAAGCCCCCATAAGTGTGTGTGCCTGCACCAGGCCCGGATTGGCGCGTTCACGCCCATCGGTG
>JAEUKL010000112.1 GCA_016793005.1 Rhodospirillaceae bacterium
AAAATCATCGGGGTCAAGGCCGCTTTGGGCACAGCGCGCACGGCGCCGCCCATCAACGCGCTGAACAGCCCTGAGCGCTCGGCCACGGCCGCGCCCAGCATCACCACCAGCACAAGCCCCAGCGGCGGAAAATGAGTGAGCGTATCGGGCATGTCGACCAAGAACCGCATCATGTTCTTTTCCGACAGCAGGCTTTGCACTTCGATCAACCGGCCTGTCGCCGGCTCAATCGCGTTCCAGCCCGCTTGCGCCGCCAGCACGGACACGGCGACGACAACAGCAATACACGCCAGGAAAATAAAAGTGGGGTCCGGCAGCTTATCGCCGACAGCGGCAATTTTATCCAGCAGGCCCTTTTTGGGCGTTACGGGACTTTGCTGCTGCCGGCTCAAAGCACGAACTCCGCTTATGGAACGATGCGCTTAGAACTGGGCGCCAACCTTCAGGAAGAAGACGGCTCCCTTCACATCGTAGGTGTAGATATCGAAGTTGATCGGAGCGTTAGCATACGACGTCGGCGGCTGAACATCGAAGACGTTATTCACGCCCACGGTGATCGACGAATCGTATTGGTTAAAGCGGTAGGTTGCCTCGATATCGTTGTAGAACACCGGTTTGGTGCGCGAATCCTTCACCGCATTGGCGACATCGGTGGTCGGGCCGATGTAGCGGCCGCGCCAGATGGCGCCCCAGGTTTCGTTCACGTCATTCCAGCGCAGACTGCCCTGGCCTTTCCAACGCGGATAGGTCGAGCGTGGCTGATCGCCCTTGCCGGCGCGGTCATCCACAATGGCCGCACCACCCGCCGGGTTGGGGCTGACCGTTCTGAACTTCTTCAGATAAGACGCATCGGCCAAAGCCGTGAAGGTGCCGATATCTGTATCGAATTCATAACGTGTCGTCAGATCAAGGCCCGAGGTCGAGATTTCGTTTAAGTTCTGGGCACCTTGCAGCAGGTTGCGCACAGCACCTGTGGTCGCATCGCGCGTAACCAAGTTACAGAACACGCCGGCCTGACGGGCGCAAAGCTGCAAGATTTGCGTCGCCGACAATGAACCAATCGCGTCCTTGATCGTCACATCGAACCAATCAACCGTGATGGCCAGACCAGGCACCGCTTCGGGTTGAATCGCAACGCCAAAGCTGTAGGTGTCCGCCGTTTCGGGCTTCAGTTTTGTGTTGCCCGAGATCGTGCCGGGGATCAGGCCGTTCAGGTTGAAGCTGTTCTGGTTGTAGCCCGCCGGAACACCGGCGCAGCCCGGCAGCGACGGGTTTGCTGCCGCACCACCGTTACAGGGATCGATCCCCTGGAAGCTGGTTTCGCGGCCACCTTGGAACAACTCCAGGATCGACGGCGCACGGAAGCCTTGCGCGTAAGACCCACGGAACAAGACGTCCTGAACCGGGCGCCAGCCCGCACCGGCCTTCAACGTGGTGGCGTCACCCACCGTGTTGTAGTCGGAGTAACGCGCCGCCAAGCTGAGATCGAACGACTTGGCCATCGGCTGATTTTTGAACACCGGCACGGCCAACTCGGCATAAGCCTCATGCAGGTTGTACTTACCCTTGGTCGGTGTGCGTGTTTGGCCCGTTGTGGTCGTCGCCGTCGGGTTAATAAAGCGCGGCACGGCATTCACGAACGGATCGGGAATGTCATTGGCTTTGTTGGTCCGGTACTCGTAACCAGCGGCCACCGCCAACGCGCCGGCCGGCAGTTCAAGCAAATCGCCGGTGACGTTGAAGGTCGCGTCGTAAATCTCGGTCTCGTTGTACTCGTTGATGGTGTAACGAATGTATTGCGCTTGCGCGGCGGTCATCGGCGCAAACAGATTGATCGGCGTGCACCCGGTTGTCGCGGCGCAGGTCGCCGTCGAACCCAAGCCAAGGGCCAGATTTTCGTAGTTGATGGCATTCTCGGCCGTGGTGCCGGTTTCGTTCTTGGCATAGCTGCCGAACAAGTCCCACGTCCAGTTGTTGCCAAACAATTCGAAGTCACCGTCGAAGGTCATGGCCGCACGATAGGTTTCAACATCTTGGATGTTGTTGCGGTTACCCACATCGCTCATCACGCGGCGGATACGCCACGCCTGGTTGGCGGCAAAACCAACAGCGTTCGCCGTCGGCACGCCGTTCGCCGTGCCGAACGGATTGAACTGATGGTTATTGGGCAGCGAGAAGCCGGTGATGGTGCCCGAGGTGCCGCCGATATCCAGTAGCACCGGCGAGAACAGCTGATTTGAATCGCGTTTGTTGAACAGCAATTCGGTTTTGACGCGTACATTGTCTGTCAGGTCGGCTTTATAGCGGCCATAGATGCCGTAGCGTTCGCTGGGACCGACCGAGTAAATGCCCTGCGCTTGCAGGTTATAGAAATCGCGCGGCAGCGCGCCGATATGGAAGCTGTCATCGGCCAAGTTACCCGCGCCATAGTTGGCCAGCGCATTGGCAACAATGGGCGACGCTGACGTGGCAAAGCCTGTGGCCGTGCCGAAATAAGCGTTATTCGACAGGCCCGGCAAAATGTAGAGGCCATTCGGGTTGTTACCAACAGCCGTCTGCGGCACCAAGGTCAGCGTGGTGAGAGGCCGCGCGTCGGTGCGGATCGGGCGGTCATTCACGTAGCTGGCCGACAAGATCAACGAACCGCCGTTGCTGAACTTCTGGCCCCACGTCACGGTGCCCGAATACTGCTCGCCATCGCCTTCCGACGTGATGCCGGTTTTGGCGTTAACGCGCACACCTTCAAAATCACGCACGGTCTGGATGTTCACGACACCGGCAATGGCGTCAGCGCCGTAGATGGCCGAAGCGCCGTCTTTCAGAACTTCCATGCCTTCGATCATGCCCAAGGGCATGGTGTTCAAGTCAATGAAGTCGCGGAAGCCGCGCTGACCGCCGCCATCGACCCAGCGGTGGCCGTCGACCAGCACCAGCACACGGTTGCCGCTGCCTTCCGAGCCACCGAGATAGCGCAGGTTGATCGAGCTTGCGCCATACGACGTGCCTTGCGTGCCGTTGGTGTTCAAGCTGACACCGGCCGAGGGCAGTGACTGCAGAATTTCACCGATAGAGTTCGCACCCGAGGCCCTGATGTCTTCGGCCGTCATGGTGAAGACCGGACCAACCGAGTCCGCGTCACGGCGCGCAATGCGCGACCCGGTGACGATAATTTCGCCCATCTCTTCTTCCGGTGCCGAAGCCGACATATCCTGCGCATGGGCCGTTGTGACAAACACCGCAGGCATGGCGGTGAGACCGACGAAAAGCGCGCTGTACGCCACGGTGCTGCGCAGCCACACGGCTGCATTTTGATTGCGTTTCACTGTTATCCCCCTCGTTTAGAAATCGTGCAGAAGCCACGCCTTGCGCGCACTGCCAGAACCGTGCCCATTGAACCGAACCGGCTTTATATGCCGCAATATTATTGCAGTTTGAACATTGACCTATACATTTTTGGTATGGCCTAGGCCAAATGTGCGATGGTTCTTATGGTTTAGGGCATCCGACTGAAGGACCAGCCAGAACGGGAGAACGGGGGCATATGCTGCACAGACGCGCATTCCTTGCGACAAGTACCGCAGCGGTAACCGCACCCGCTTGGGCGGCGGTGCCCTCGTCCACCAAAGTCGCCTTGTTGGGCCAAGCCTTGATCGAGCACGCGCTGCCGCCGTCGGCCTGGCCTGCGCGCGATGCCATAGCGCGCACACTCAACCCGTTCGATGCGTGCTTCTCGAACTTCGAGACCGTCATCAAAGGCCCGCGCGCGGGCGCACCAACGCGTGAGCTGGGCACGCTTCATGCCGCCACACCCGATGTCATCGACACGCTTAAAGCCGTTCACGTGAACGTGCTGTCGACATCGAATAACCATGCCTTTGATCTGGGCACCGGCGGCATCCTCGACACGATGGATGCGTTAAAGGCCGCCCACCTTCCGTTTGCCGGAACCGGCCACACACTGAATGAGGCCGCGCAGCCTGCGTTTGTCGATACACACAATGGCCCGGTCGCATTTGTTTGCTTTGCGTCGGGCAAAGTGCGCGAGGGTGGTGCCGCCACCCCGACACGCGCCGGTGTGAACGAAATGCGACTGACACCTGAGAATGCGCCGCACCCCGATGACACAACCCGCATTCTTAAAGCTGTGCGTGATGCCCGTGCGCGCGCAAAAACAGTTTTTGTTTATCAGCACAATCATTATTGGGAGCCGGATCAGGTTCAGGTGCCGCGTTGGCAGCAGGCATTTGCGCGCGAATGCATTGATGCAGGCGCGTCTTCATTCGTAGGCCACGGCGTACCGCTGCTGCAAGGCATCGAAGTTTATCGCGGTGCGCCGATTTTCTATGGCCTGGGCAACTTCATTTTCCAAACCGAGAAAGCGCAAGGCGCATACGGTCCGGAAAGCTGGCAGAGCGTGATCGTTGATTGCGCGTTCGAAAACGGCACATGCCGATCGGCTAAGTTCATTCCCATCGTTTTAAATGAAGTGGGACTGAACGGCCCCGACGACATGAAAACACGCGGCGCGCCCAGCATCGCAACCGCAGTTCAAGCCCGCGAAATTCTGACGCGGTTGCAAGGCCTGTCAGCTGTGTTCAACACAGATGTGCAGATGAATGGGCAAGGTGAAGGCTGGCTGAACCTGGCGAAGTAACGACCGCCCGTCCTTGCAACGAGTGCACGTCGCACTGTGTGCTTCGCAGGTCTAAGGTCATCAGGGGAAAATGGTGCCCGAGGCCGGAATTGAACCAGCGACACACGGATTTTCAATCCGTTGCTCTACCAACTGAGCTACTCGGGCATTTTGAGGCAGCAAGGCCAGAAGAGGCGCGCTTTATAAACGCCAGGATAAGCCCTGTCCAGCATCCTTAAACATTATCTAAGCTATTGGTCGGAAATGGCTTTTCAGCCGTATCGCAAGGGCCTGAGCCCTACTTTTGGCCCTCGCCGTCGCTGCCGTCGGACGGGCCTTCGTCTGTGGCGACCCGGTAGGCCCCCGTGGCCCAGGCCCCGAGGTCCATATCGGCACAGCGCTGCGAGCAAAACGGACGGTAGCGCGCCTCAACCGCCTTGCCACAACGCACACACTTGGGTGCGGACACGCGTACGCCATCGGGGCGCGTAGGCACGTCGGACAAGGGCGGCGGCGGTGTTTTTTCCATGGGCTATATGTTGAGTGCCGAGGCGATTACGTCAAGCACTCACCTCGATACGGTTGGCTGCGAATGTCGTTTCAGGCGTGATCCTGATCTCGCCTTTGGCCACGTCACGCGCTTCAGTCAATGCGGCCTTCAACTTTTCATTCAGCAGTGCGGCCACGTGGGGTGCGACTTTCAGTTCCACACGGGCTGTGCGCTGGACTACCAGTTCGCGGGCTGCCAAACGCAGCGCGCGGTAGGCTGTGGTTTCATCGTTCAACAACGTTTCAGCCAAAGACGGCCGCACACGTTGGCGCACAATATCAATCATGCCAGAAGGTGTGAGCCCCATGATGCGCGTATCGACAGGATCGCTGGCGCATAACTCTTTCAACTGCTCCACAAAACGCATCTTGCCCTTGGTGTGAATCAGGTCGACCACAATGTGCCCGGCCAAGTTCCGCAACCGCATATGCTGGGCGATAGCTGACATAGCTTCGCTGTTAGCTTGCGCGATATCGGACGAACCAGCATCGATATCAACAGCGGTCAAAGCCGACGTGCTTTCAAAGATCACGCGCCCGCCGCCAGGCAGGTGGACAGTTGCTTCAAGTGCTGCGTCGATTTGCTCATCAATCTCAGCGAACGTGAGTTCATTGGCGGCACTTTCAACAACCGTTGCATCAGGACCCAACAACTGGGTCATAGCTTTGCGCGCGCGCTCAACCACAACTTCATCCAGCGTATGGCCATAAGCTTTCCACCACACCAGCACCGGATGCGGTGCTGCTTGAATCAAACCTGGCTTTGATACGTTTGCTGGTAATGCAGCGATTTTAAGTTTGTGCCCCTTGTCGGCCCGCGCAGAGGCGACAACTTCAACAGCGATGAGTTGCCCGCCCGTGAATTTCTGGCCTTTGGTTTCCAGCAAGCCATGCGGGGCGATACCAATATCCACAAACATATCGGCCGAACCCGGCGCACGTTCTGTAACCTGGCCAGCGTACACAGCCCCCGTTTGTGCTTCGGCATCGCGGATGAAAACAGCTTCAAGTACAGTTTCATCCTCCACGAGCGCGCAGCGGGTTTCACCGGGGCCGTGTGAGACAAAAATACGGTTGGGCTTTGCGGTCATTTTTGTTGAAACGCAGCCGTCAGCAACGCCTCAGCCGTATAAACGCACAAGCCGACGATGTTGGGATACGAGCCGTTAATTGAAGAAATGTAGGCCGCCGCCAACCCTTGAATAGCGTAGCCACCCGCCTTGCCTTTCCACTCACCCGACTGGATGTAAGTTTCAATATCGGCATCGGTGAGACGCTTAAAGCGCACCATGGTCTCTACATGCCGCACCCAGGTTTTGCGCGGTGAAATCACGGCAATGCCGCCGTGCACGCGATGACGACGCCCCGACAACAAGGCCAAACACGCGCGCGCTTCTTGCGCGGTTTCAGCCTTGGGCAGAATGCGCCGCCCGCAGGCCACCACCGTATCGGCCGCCAGAATCACAGCATTCGGGTGCTTCGCCGCAACAACCTGCGCCTTCGCCAACGCCAGCCGATCCGCCAGCGCACGCGGCAATTCGCGCTTCAAGGGGGTTTCATCTAAATCAGCATGTTCCACCGAATCAGGCTTACGTCCGATTTGCGTGAGGAGTGTAAGGCGGCGCGGTGAAGACGACGCGAGGATGAATTGCAAAGCCACTAGAACCTCGGGTCGTCAGGGAATGGGAACAGGTCAAGAATTTTGTGGCGCAATTGGTCGCGCACCTGGCGATAAGCTGTAAGTTTTGTGTCGCGCGAGCCTTCCACCAACGAAGGATCGAAGATATTCCAGAATTTTACATCGCAATGCATGTAACGCGTCAGGTCCACGGCTTTATGCTGGGCGTGCGGCGACAGCGATATAATTATATCGAACGAGTCATCCGTTAGGCCATCAAAGGTTTTCGGATGGTGGTGCGACATGTCCACGCCCACTTCCGCCATGACTTCGACCATGAATGGATCCAGTTTGCCCTGGTGTACGCCAGCGGAATCCACAAACACACGTTTGCCGTGATAGCGCTTCATCAATCCCTCAGCCATGGGCGAGCGGATTTCATTCATAGTGCAACAAAACAGCACGGACGATGGAAGAATGTTCACCATAGCGCTGCATTACCCGCGAATATGCAGAACGCACAGCAGTGTGAACAAACGCCGCGCCGTGGTGTGATCCAACTCTGCGTCCAGCGACAGGCGCTCCAGCAGCATTTGCGCTCCTTCGTTGTGCAGCGCGCGACGGCCCATGTCGATGGCTTCAATCTGCGACGGCGACGATGTTTTGATCGCGTCGTAATAACTTTCGCAAACGATGAAATAGTCCTTCACCACCATGCGGAAAGGTTTGACCGGAAATATGATCTCTTTGACGGCATTTTCCAGGGCATCGCGGATATCGAACCGCAAGCGGTCTTCGGCCAATTTCAGGCGCACATGGTATGGGCCCTGGTGGATGCCGTCGCCTTTGAGACAGAACGTATTGTCTTCCAGCAAATCGAAGATCGCGACTTCGCGCTCGTGCTCCACCTCGGGGCGGCGGCGCACAAAGGTCTTTTCATCCAGCACGAGTTTAACGATCGAGCGCTGCCGGCTCTGGGAGGTGGTATCGCCTGTGCTGTCGTCGCCAGGCGCAGTCATCAGGTCCGCCCGATATTTAATCGAATGGCCACGGACAGCGCATGCGCATCAAGTTCCTCAGCGCGCGCCATAAAGAGTGCGCTGGGCCCAATGGCCGCCAAACCTTCTGCCGAACAGTCCACAATAGAAGTGCGCTTCAAGAAATCGAACACGCCCAAACCCGACGAGAATCGCGCTGTTCCCGATGTCGGCAGCACGTGGCTGGGGCCCGCAATGTAATCGCCCAAGGCTTCCGGCGTATGGCGGCCCACAAAGATCGCGCCCGCGTGGGTGATGGCGGCCATCAACGGCTTGGCATCGGCGACAGCCAACTCCAAGTGTTCGGGCGCAATGCGGTCCACTAAGGCAGCGGCATCCAGCAGTCTGTTCACCACAATCACACCGCCATGCTTGGTCCAACTGGCGCGAGCAATGTCGGCGCGCGGCAGGGTTTTGAGGTGGCTGTCGACAGCCGCCAGCGCGCGACGTGCAAAGTCTTCGTTGTCGGTGATCAGCACCGATTGCGACGACGCATCGTGCTCGGCTTGCGACAGCAGATCAGCGGCAATCCACGAGGGATCGTTGGAGTTGTCGGCGACCACCAAAATCTCTGAGGGCCCCGCCACCATGTCGATACCGACCGTGCCGAACACTTGCTTCTTGGCGGAAGCAACATAAGCATTGCCGGGCCCGACAATTTTATCGACGGCTTTGATGGTCTTAGTGCCGTAGGCCAGTGCACCAATCGCTTGCGCGCCACCGATGCGGTAGACCTCATCCACGCCAGCGATGTGGCACGCGGCCAGCATGAGTGGATTGGTTTTGCCGTCCGGTGTCGGAAGTGTGACGACCAAGCGCGGCACGCCTGCCACTTTGGCCGGGATCGCGTTCATTAACACAGACGAAAACAACGCCGCCGTGCCACCCGGCACGTACAAGCCCGCCGACGACACCGACGTCCAGCGCCAGCCCAACTTGATGCCGTCG
>JAEUKL010000114.1 GCA_016793005.1 Rhodospirillaceae bacterium
TTGCAGCGCCTCTTTGTTGGCCGGCGAAATGCGTTCGTTGGTCAGGTTCTCCATGGCGCTCTTGTATTCCTTGCGCTGGATCACGTTGGCTTTCACCCCAAAGCGGTCCAGGAAGGTTTTGAAGAACGGCTGTTCGATGCCGATCCCCGCAACACCAACGGTGCCCGAGGGCTGCACCCACAAATCACCGAAGGATGCCGCGAGGTAGTAGGACGGCAACGCGCCCGTACCTTCGCCAATGGTTTCGGAATACAGCATCACCGGTTTGCCCGAGGCTTTGAACTCGGTGATGACGTCGCGTACATCCTGCACTTGCGCCAGACCCAGCGATTGCTCGGTCATGTTGGCGACAATGCCGGTCACGCGTGGATCGTCCTTGGCGCGGCGGATGGCGATAATGGCGTCTTGAAGCGTCGTCCGGCTTCTTAAGCTGAAGCCTTCCAGACGGCGGCCTGAGGAGCCTTCGACAAAACCTTTATCGAGGTCAATGTGCAGCGCCATTTTGGCCGGCGCCTTTGGCGTGGCCGGGCCAAGGTTTTCGACCCTCATCAGGGCATAAATGCCCAAGCCTGACAGCACGACAATAAAGAAGCCGATGCTGGCGAGGACGCCGACGATCAGTTTTCCAAGAAACTTCATAAGCCCTGTCCTTCATGGGCCGCTTAAACGCGGCGTGACGCGAGAGCAACGTAATGACTCAAAAACAAACGCCTTAGTGCCCGCCTTTAATCGGCGAGCCCTGTGATGACCCGCTGTGGATCGGACCACATTGCGCTTCATGGCGCATCAACTGGTCAGCCAGCACAATGGCCACCATCGCCTCGGCGACCGGCACGCCGCGAATTCCCACGCAGGGGTCGTGACGGCCTTTGGTGACGATCTCGGTTTCCACGCCATGAATATCAATCGTCCGGCGAGGGCTAAGGATGGAACTGGTCGGTTTTATGGCAAGCCGGGCAACAATGTCCTGGCCTGTGGAAATACCACCCAGAATGCCGCCGGCGTTATTCGACAAAAATGTCGGGCTGCCATCGGGGCCGGCGCGCATCTCATCGGCGTTGTCTTCGCCCGACAACGCTGCGGCGGCAAAACCTGCACCGATCTCGACACCCTTGACTGCGTTAATGCTCATCAAGGCGGACGCCAACTCGGCATCGAGTTTGCTGTAAATGGGTGCGCCAACGCCCGCCGGAATGCCTTCGGCGACCACCTCGATAACGGCCCCCGCAGACGACCCGCTTTTGCGCACGCCGTCCAAGTAGCCTTCCCAGGCCGCGGCACTATTGGCATCTGGGCAGAAGAACGGGTTGTTGTTCACTTCGTCCCAATCCCACGCGGCGCGATCAATGTGATGGGGACCCATTTGAATGAGCGCGCCACGAATTTTCACATTGGCGCCGATCCGATGCTCAAGAACTTTTCGCGCAATCGCACCGGCCGCCACACGCATGGCGGTTTCGCGCGCGGATGACCGCCCGCCGCCGCGATAATCGCGGATGCCGTACTTGCTCCAGTAGGTGTAGTCCGCATGGCCGGGGCGGAATTTCTGGGCGATGTCGCCGTAGTCTTTCGAACGCTGGTCGATGTTTTCAATCAGCAGGCCGATAGATGCGCCGGTGGTCTTGCCCTCGAACACGCCTGAGAGGATTTTCACCGCATCAGGTTCCTGACGCTGTGTTGTGAAGCGCGAGGTGCCGGGTTTGCGTTTTTCCAACCAGACTTGAATATCGGCTTCGCTCAGCGCGATGCCCGGCGGTACGCCGTCGACAACACAGCCCAAGGCCGGTCCGTGGCTTTCTCCGAAGGTGGTGAACCGGAACAGTGTTCCGAAAGTGTTACTCGACATTCTGCCCGGCTTTGTGTTTCAGGCTTAAATTTAAGTATGAGAGCTTAAGTATTGATCTTCACGCCTTGCAGCATCTCGGCGATTTCGGCGGTGGAGTGCACGTCCATCATGCCCACAACATTGTAGCCGCTGTCGACATAGTGAATTTCACCCGTCACGCCAGACGAAAGATCGCTGAGGAAATAAAGGCCCGACTTGCCCACATCCTCGATGGTCACGTTTTTGTGCAAGGGGGCGTTCAGTTCATTCCAGCGCATGATGTGGCGGAAATCGCCAATGCCCGAAGCAGCCAAGGTTTTGATCGGGCCCGCTGAGATACCATTTACCCGAATGTTGTCGCGGCCCAAGTCAGCTGCCAGATACTTCACGCTAGCTTCCAGCGCGGCCTTGGCGACACCCATGACATTGTAGTGCGGAATGACTTTTACCGCGCCAAAGTATGTCAGCGTCAGGAGGCTGCCGCCATTCGGCATCAAGGGCAGGGCTTGCTTGCAGACCTCGGTGAACGAAAATACCGAGATGTCCATGGTCTTTAAAAAGTTATCGCGCGTGGTGTTGATGTAACGGCCGCGCAGCTGATCTTTGTCCGAGAACCCAATCGCATGAACGACGAAATCCAGCCCGCCCCACTTTGACTTTACTTCCTGGAATACAGCCTCAACCGAAGCGCTGTCCGAGACATCGCACGGCAGGATCAGGTCCGAATTCACGGATTGGGCCAGGGGGCGTACCCGCTTTTCCAGCGCTTCGCCCTGGTAGGTAAAGCCGATCTGACCGCCCTGGGCCGCCACTTGCTGGGCGATCCCCCAGGCAATGGAGCGGTCGTTTGCGACACCCATAATCAGGCCTTTTTTGCCGGCCATTAATCCCGGGGGGGCAGTCATGCTTTGGCTCAAACCCACTGAAAATAAAGAGAATCTTCCATCGATTCCCCAATTCAGGCATCTTATGCCAGATCGCGATTTTGCACGAAACGATTCTTTGAGCAAGGTAAGCCCTATGCCCGAAGCGCAGGCAAAACCCGAGCCCATGACGGCCCCCGGCGCTGTGGACCAAAACCCGCAGGCAAAGAGCACGGCCTTTCTGCCCGACGGCGGGGTGGTGTCGTCGATCTGGTACTTCGTTGTCCGCATGCGCGAAGGCGAAGTGGCGCGGGTGGCCGCATCCTTAAGTTTCACCACCATTCTGCAAATCGTGCCGGCTTGCGCCTTGTTCTTGGCATTGCTGACGGCGTTTCCGTCGTTCGCGGGTTTGCGCGCAGCAGTGCAGGATTTTATCCTGAGCAATCTTGTGCCCGATGTGGGCGTGAAGATGACAGAGCAGTTTGCGGCCTTCCTGGATGCCGCGGGTAAGCTTACGGCTTTCGGTGTGCTGGGCTTGGCGGTGACGGCCTTATTACTGCTGCTGACAATCGAAAATTCGTTCAATGCCATCTTCAAGGTCGCGCGCCCGCGCCCCTGGCGCACGCGGCTCTTGGTGTTATGGGCCGTCATTACCGTGGGGCCGTTCCTGATCGGCGTCAGTTTCACGTTGTACGGCTATTTCGGGTCACCCGCGGCCAAGGCCGCCGCTTCGCAAGCGACAGTCCTGACATTCATGCTGGGCTCTGCGGTGCCGGTGCTGCTGGCTTGGGCAGCGTTGACATTTATCTATGTGATCGTGCCGAACCGGCGTGTGTCGTTCACCGATGGACTGACGGGGGCTGCCTTTGCAACCGTTGCGGTTACGGCGCTGCGCTGGGGGTTTGCGACCTATGTTAAATCCATGACGTCGTACGAAGCCGTGTACGGCGCATTGGCCGCGGTGCCGATTTTTCTGATTTGGGTCTATTTCCTCTGGATGGCGGTGATGGCCGGGGCCGTCATTACGGCATCGCTGCCCGATTGGCGTTATGGGCGCACCGGTGCGGTGGACACGCCCTTGGGGCGCATTGCCCTTGCGCTCGATGTCATCGCCAAACTGGCTGTAGCGCAGGATGTAGGGCAGGCGATGTCAGCGCGGGCGTTGGCCAAAGCATTGGTGGTGCCCGACGTTGTGCTGATGCGTGTCGTGGACACGTTGCGCAAGGGCAACATCATTGCCTCGACCGATGACGGTGCTTGGATGTTAAGCCGCGATCTTGATCGGCTGGCTTTGGCCGACATCGTGCATATGTTCGGCGTGGGTTTGGATTTCCCGCATCTGGTTTCAGGGGTCGCGCCACAGCAATCGGCCATGGGGCGGCGCTTGGCGTCTTACCTGCAGCGCGCTGCTGAAACCGAACGCACCAGCCTCAGCGTCACCTTGGCCAAAATCGTCAGTGAGCCTGCTGAAGCAGTACAGAAATAAAAAAGGGCGGCTGTGAGTGCCGCCCTTTTTGATTTTCGAATTTCAGTTCTGAGATTAGCCGCCATCCGTGATGCGCCATGAACCATCGGGCTCTTGGCACGCGGTGCCGTGGGCGTTTTCACGCTGGCCGCCGACGGTGATCTCGCTTTGGAATTCGCGGCAGTAGCGTCCGCCGGTGGAACGGCCTTCGCGCACCGGCGTGACACGGCCGAAGTTGCCTGATTTGGGGTTTTCCCAAACAATCGTTTCGCCAATGGGGGCCGAATAGGCGCGTTGTTCGGCATCGCGCATACGCATGCGGTCCACGTCATCCATGCTGCGTCCGATTGAGTTACCGATGGCGGCACCCAGCATGGTGCCGGCGGCGGTGGCGACCACGCGGCCGCTGCCCTTGCCGATGGACGAGCCGGCCCAGGCACCCAAGCCAGCCCCAATGAGCGTGCCGACAGTTTCCTTGCCGCCGCGGCCATCATTGGCGCAGCCAGCCAGCGCTAGGGTCGACGCCATGACGGCGGCGATCAAAAAGCGGGGGGCGAGAAAACGGGTATTCATGTGTGACCTCAATCCTATCCTTTTATGAGCCTGGTTCGTTTCGGGTGCTTGTTTCGGGTCTTGGCCCGGTGATTCTTCACTCACCACGATTCAACGGGGGGAAGGTGGCGAAATAAGGGCATTCCGGCCCGCCACAATGGCTGTTTTAAGGTATTTTCGACGGATATCCACAACCGCTGCGATGGTCTTTCAACAGGACTTTTTCGGTCCTCAATTTCAGCCCTGGGCAGGCTCGCGTTAAGCAATTGTCCGTTGCGCGTCAGGGCTTTAGAACTGCGGTTATGGAAAGCGCCCCCTTAATCCCCTTTCATCCCGACCCCTATACGCTGTTTCGCGAGTGGTTCGACGCGGCTGCGGTAGCGGAACCGGGCCTGCCTGAAGCGATCAGCCTTGCGACCGCCACCAAGGCGGGCCGGCCCTCGGTGCGTATGGTGCTGCTGAAAGAGTTCGGCCCCGAGGGGCTGGTGTTTTACACCAATGGCGGCAGCCAGAAAGGGCGTGAGATTGCAGCTAATCCGTTTGGCGCGATCTGCCTGTATTGGAAAAGCCTGAACCGCCAGATCCGCGCTGAAGGCCCACTGGCGCAGGTGAGTGACGCCAAATCCGACGATTATTTTGCGGGCCGCCCGCGTGAGAGCCAATTGGGCGCCTGGGCGTCGGATCAATCGCGCCATTTGCCCGACCGCGCTGATCTGGTGAAGCGTATGCAAGAGGCCGAACACAAGTTCGAGGGCCAAACTGTGCCACGCCCAAGCTACTGGATCGGCTTTCGGCTGATGCCCGAGAAGTTGGAGTTTTGGCAGGATGTGCCCAACCGCCTCCATGACCGGCTGATCTATCGGCGCGCCGGCAGCGGCTGGACGACGGAGCGCTTTTTCCCATGATGCAGGTGCGTTCATGATGGCGGCCTCAAACGACCGCCTGATGCGGCTGGCGACGGTGCTTGCCGTCGCATCTGCGCTGCTGCTGGTGTCGATGAAGGCTGCGGCCTACCTGCTGACCAACTCTGTCGCGTTGCTGGCCAGCCTGGCTGATTCAGCGCTGGACCTGCTGGCTTCGACCTTGAATTTTTTCGCTGTACGTCAGGCGCTGCTGCCGGCCGATGATAATCATCGCTTTGGCCACGGCAAAGCCGAGCCGCTCTCAGCTTTAGGGCAGGCCGCGTTTGTCGCAGGCTCGGGCGTGTTACTCGCGGTCGAGACCGCCTCGCGCCTCATCAACCCGGTCGAGGTCGAGCGCGGCGACGTGGGCCTCTTGGTGATGATCCCGGCGACCATCGTCACGTTCGCGTTGGTGTCGTTTCAGCGCTATGTCGTGAAAAAAACCAACTCGCTGGCGATTGGCGCGGATAAACTGCACTACACGGGCGATTTTCTGATCAACATCAGTGTCATTCTGGCCGTCTATGCAACGACGTACCTGAGCTGGAAATGGGCCGATCCTTTTTTCGGCGGCGCTATTGCGGCGTTTTTAATGTTCAATGCGGGCAAAATCGCATGGTCGGCCATCAGTAACTTGATGGACGAGGAGATGCCCGAGGACGACCGTAAAAAGATTATCGAAATCGCGCGTCAGAATACTGCGGTCAAAAACGTGCATGAACTGCGCACCCGGCAGTCGGGGGGCATGGCGTTCATTCAAATGCACATTGTACTCGATAAAGCGCTGACGTTGATGGATGCGCATCGCATTTCCGATGATGTGGAATTGGCGCTGCTGGCGCACTACCCTAAAGCCGACATCATCATTCACCAGGACCCGGAAGGCGTGCCCGAGGTTCACCATACAGTTGCGCAGCAAGCTATGGGCGGGGATGCAAAACCGGCTCATTTGTGATCATCGGGACTCGTGCGGGGCCCACAAAACTTGCTAACATAGTGCTACTGTCCTTGCGTTACCTCGGCTTATAGGAGCGTGCCGATGTCAAGCATTCGCAATATCCTGGCTGTCGTCAGCGACGCAACAAGCGGTCGTTCCACTTTAGAAACCGCTATGCGCGTCGGGCGGCATCTGGAGTGCCATGTCGATGCCATGCATGTGCGGTCTGATCCGGCCGCGGCCTTACCGTTGGTGGGCGAGGCCATGTCGGGCGCCATGGTTGATGAGATGATGGGTGTTGCCGAAAAAGAAGCCGGCCAGCGCGCCGCGCGGACCCGTGCGGTTTATGATGAAATCCTGAAACGCGAGGGCATCACCAATAGCGAAGCCGTGCCGGCCAGCAGCAATGGGTTCGGCATTACCTGGCTTGAGGCGTCTGGGATCGAGGAACAGGTGGTGGCCTTGCGGGGCTGCCGCGCCGATTTACTGATTGTGGCGCGGCCTACGGGTGATACCGAAACCGCCGCACTGATGACGCTGAATGCTGCCCTGATGCAAAGCGGTCGGCCTGTTATCGCCGCGCCGCCGGTCGCCAAGGATGCAGCGGTAAACATGAGTCCGTTCAAAAAAATCGCACTTTTTTGGAATGGATCAACGGAGGCCACGCGCGCCGTGGAGTCCGCTCTGCCGTTCCTCAAGCGCGCCGATGAAGTGACGATTTTGCGGGTGGAAGAGGAAGAGTGGTACGCCGAGACCGACGACCTGGAAGCGCACTTAGCCTATCACGGCGTACATACGGTGGTGTCCAAGGTGCTGCCGCGCGAAGTGCGGACGGGCCGTTCGTTGCTGTTCGCAACCGGTGACTTGCACGCCGACATGATGGTGATGGGCGCTTAT
>JAEUKL010000142.1 GCA_016793005.1 Rhodospirillaceae bacterium
CAAAAGTTGGCAGGCTTTTCGAATCGCGGTACGCGCAGCGTCTGCGTTTCCAAGCTTTGTCATAAGCTGGGACAGATTGTAGGGATGCTCGGCCGCGTCAGGTTCAAGCCGTGTCAGGGCCGTTAAAGTCTGGGCTGCATCTACGGTCAGACCGGCCAAACTCTGGCATGCGGCGAGGCGTTTCAGGTCGTCATGATCCGCCCCCGGCAATTTAACCGCCTGTAAATAGGCTGCGGTGGCCGCGCCATAACCTTGCATGTCCTGATGTGCTGCGCCTAAGCGGCGATAACCCCGCACATCCTGGGGCAGGGCTTTCGTCATAGTGGTGAGGGCGGCAATGGCCTCGGTTTTTCGGTCCGCGGCTTGCAGCACTGTCGCAAGTTGAAGGTGCGCGTCTGCCAGCCAAGGGTCTAGCCTGAGGGCTTCGCGGCAGATGCGTTCTGCTTCAGCCGTATTTTTTAAATCGAGCTGTTGCGTGGCACGCTCTAACAGCGATGAGGCAGAAGGGGCCGTCATAAATGGCGTACTTAACCGTGGCGACTATGAGCCGCGCCAATAGTAGTTTGAAGGCCGTCGGGGTCAATCAAAACCGCATGCGGTAAGTCGCGGCGATGGTATGGGCAACGTAGCCGTCGCTGCGCTCCATATCGTAATCAAGACTAAAGGCGCTGGCGCGGCGGCGGAACGTAAGGCCGGCGCCACCGGAATACACATTCTGCCCGGGGCTTATGCCTTGAATTGTGAACGCGGAACTGCTGTCGACCGTCGCTGCGAACCGCGCGCGAATGGATGCGGGGTCGGTCTTGAATTCGTGGGCATAGTCGCCGCGCGCTTCAAGGCTCAGGCTGCTTTCCATGGTTAAGCTGAACAACTGCTCGACACTTACGCCGCCGCCGGCGCGCAAAGATCGCGTATCGCGCGGTTCAAAGGCCAAGTTCACGGCATCGCCGCCACCGGTTTCAACGTAATCCTCCTCGCGCACCTGAAGGTAAGCGCCGCGAACGTAAGCCTTTACGCGCGTTGCGTCGTCGACGTACTGCAATCCCGTATCGACGGCTGTGCCCCACTGATAGCCGCTCCAACTGCTTTTGGCATCGCGAGTAATATCGTCAACCGTCACGCTGCGTCCGGTTCTGTACTTGCTCAAGCCCAAGCCGGCGATCACGTCGGTGAACGTGTACTGATTGCTGTGACGCAGATAAACATTCAGCGATGTCGTGTAGGCTTTCAGCGGGTCATCGGTGGCGCTTTTTGTTTCGGCGTTGCTGTAGGTTTCGCTGATGCTTACGCCGGCCTTTGCGTTGCGTGTCCATTTGCCGTCGAAGCCGGCGGAAAGACCGCCCGACGTCAGCTTGAAGGCGTCTGCAACGGTCGCGGCCGAGCGTTTGGCGGTTGTACCGAACACTTGCGCCCACGTGCTCGCATACTCCCGCCCCATCAGCGTATCTTCGCGGCGCGTTAAGCCGTTCAGGCGCCGCCGGATCGCGCCCTGGGCCAGATATTGCGTGGTTAGCGCCGCTGACCGTACGGCATCGTTTACATGAGGCTCCAAAGCCTCGACGGCGTCGGCCAGTTCATCGCGTGTGGCAAAACCGACGAATTTCTCCAGCATGTCCTCGTCGCTGGCCAGGGCGGGCACCACGGCGTCATAAATGGCGCTAGCCGTGGCATCCAAGCCCAGTTCTGCTGCGGTCCGGCGTCGCACATCAAGCTGCAGGATGTTCGTCGCACTGTCCGAGAACTTCACCCGTTGCTCGTACATAATGGACGACGACGTCGGCTGCAGTGCCGACAGATCGTTCGTCATGCTCAAGGTTGTCGCTTCGATCAGGTTGAACGTCTGCTCCGTCGTTACGGGCCCGGTGAACTGGGTTTTTAAAACGGTATCCGGCGTAATCTCGATGGTTCCTGATGCCTTCAAGGTGCCGCCGCCACTGACGCGCGAATCAACTTGGAACGTGATGCTGGAATTATTGCTAAAGCGGGCGTCGGTCACTTGAACCGCGCTTGTCCCCGGAATCGTCAATGTGCTGGACGACACCGCTAAACTTGTCGTGCCGCTGCTGGTCAGGCCGCCGGTCATGGCGCTTCCCACCAACGATACGATATTCGCGCCGGTGCCGGCATCAACGCTCCCAGTCAGGGTTGTTGCGCGCAATGAAAGCGTGTCATCGCCTGCGCCCAGCGTGATGTTGCCGGTCAGCGTACCGGTACTGCTGCTGACGTTATCGGCCCCGGAACCGAACTTCATGCTGCCGGTCATGGCTCCGGAATTTACGAATGTGACAGCTTTGGTGGTGGTGCTGAGGTCGAGCGCGACGGCAACCCCGCTGCCATTAACGCTGGCGGCCCATGTGCCCTGATTGATCACGCTGATCAGCGTTCCTGAATTATCCAGCACGCCATAGGCGCTTTGGCTGGCGCCGCGCGACTGTGCCGTTAGTGTGCCGCTATTCACGAATGACGCCATGTTGGCGCCTGTGTCGAGAATCACGGCATAGGCATCGCCACCGCCCGAACCGGCAACGCCGGTGGCGGTACTTTCGCTGGAATCAATGGTGCGCGCGGTCAATGTGCCGGCATTGACGAAGCCGGGCAGCACGCTCTGCGCACCGATGTGCACGGCGTTGGCGATTCCGTCCACGGCTGAGGCCAGAATACTGCCGCTGGCCGTGTTGTGGATCATGCCCGTCAGCGTCGTGGCATAGGTTACGCCGTTCGAGACAGTCCCGACCAAAGTCAACGCGCGCGTCAGCGAACCCACCATGGCCGAGCGCGAGGTGACGCTGCCTTCGATCAGTAGGCTTGTGCTTAGGCCGCTGTCATCGGTCAGCGTGCCGATAGTGATCGCGCGAGTGCCGCCGGCTCCGCCTTGGCCTAAGTAAATCGCTTCGCTGCCGCCGAAGGATGTCAGGCTGCTGCCGCGTGCCATCACCATGGCACCGCTGTCGCCGGCAAGCCACAGCGCATGGCCCCCAGCCACGCCGTCGGTCGATTTGCCCACCGAGTCTGTTGTGCCGAGCGCACCCGTCACGATTTCGCCGCGATTGATGATGCCGCCCGCCACCCCTGCGCCGGCGTAGATACCGGTGCCGTCTTTCCCCGCAGCGGTGATCAGTCCCTCGTTGACGATGGCGCCGCCCACGGCCCCGCTGGTCGTGATCCCGAACGCACTGGTGCCGGGCGTGGTGATTTTACCGGCGTTGATGATCGCCCCGCTGATGGCCGACGACACGCCAATGCCAACGGAACTGTCGCCGCCCACGGTCATGCTTGCGGCGGTGCCGCGTTGAATTGAGCCAATGAACAGCCCGCTGCCGTCCAGCTTAATGCCGGTGTTGTAAGCCGCTATTGAGGCAGAACTGCTTGTGCTGGCAGGCCCGGTGATTGTGATCGTTCCGTTGTCGATAATGGATGAGTTCAGAAAAAGCGCCGCGCCGTCGGTGGTGCTCGTGGAGGCCAGAATTCCGGTCGCGCCAGATTCAGCACTGTTGCGCACGATGCCGCTGTTGATGACGGCGTTGTTGCTGTCCAGCACGATAACCGCGCCCGAGGTCGTCAGCGTCACTTCGCCGGTTGATGAGATGGTGATGTTGCCGGGGCCTGCGCCATCGGCATTCGAACTTGTGATGGGGCCAGTCGTGGTGCTGGAAATGACGGCATCACCGGCGAACGCAGGGGCGGCCATCAGGCTTCCGGTCGCGCACAGCGCACTCGCGAACGACGAATATGCTTTCATCATTGTCCTTAATTGTTGTTCTGCCGGAGCGCATGTGTGTGGAAGAGGGCACGATTCAGCGCGCGTTGCGCCAACAAATTTATGGCGACGAACGCGTGTGAATTAATTTCTCAAAGGCCCTTTTTGGAAGACGCGTTGCGCGATGATTTCCTGCGGACACTTTTGCAGAAAATTGATCAGCAATGATTTGAACGCGTTTTCGCGATCCAGGTCTTACTGAGACTTCAGAGTGAATGGTGGGCGATACGCTTAGCTTTCGTTTGCGCTTTAGCGCTTACGAAAGCTTGCGCAAATTTCGCAAACCGCAGCCAGAAATATGAAAAGCAGCTACCAGGCCATTCAGGATCATAGAACTGAATGGTGGGCGATACTGGGATTGAACCAGTGACCCCACGCGTGTGAAGCGTCGACTCGACGCTCTGCTACGAGCCAAAGTGCAATAAATCAACGACTTACCTGTGCTCAGTTTAAAGAGATGTAGGTTTAAATCAACACCTGAGCGGCAATAGAGGGGCAAGAGCTGCTGAAATTTCGGCTCATATACTTGTAGGGGGCGCTGTGGTTTCGGGGCAAACTGAGGAAAGTTAGTTTGCCCCGGGTACCAAAAATAAGCTGTGGCTAGCAATTTAAACCGCTGTC